>JASHRP010000443.1 GCA_030037375.1 Bryobacteraceae bacterium
ATCGGTATTCTTGCGAGTCGTCTCCGCAAGGTTAACGATCATCTCGTTGATGTTGTCCTTCAGCGCGGCTACCTCGCCTTGCGCTTCGACCGCGATGGACCGGGTCAGGTCGCCCTTCGTCACGGCCGTCGCAACTTCCGCGATCGCGCGAACCTGCGTTGTAAGATTTGCCGCGAGCTGGTTCACGTTGTCGGTCAAGTCGCGCCACAGTCCGGCGGCGCCCGGCACACGCGCCTGGCCGCCGAGCTTGCCTTCGATGCCGACTTCGCGCGCCACCGTCGTCACCTGATCGGCGAACGTCGCAAGCGTGTCGATCATCGCATTGATGGTGTCGGCAAGCTCCGCGATCTCGCCCTTGGTTTCGAGCACCAGTTTGCGCTTCAGGTCGCCGTTTGCGACCGCCGTCACCACTTTCGCGATGCCGCGTACCTGAGTGGTCAGGTTCGCGGCCATCAGGTTCACGCTATCCGTCAAATCCTTCCAGGTTCCAGCGACTCCGCGAACCTCGGCTTGCCCTCCGAGCTTGCCCTCCGTTCCCACCTCGCGCGCCACGCGCGTAACTTCGCTAGCGAAGGAGTTGAGCTGATCGACCATCGTGTTGATGGTGTTCTTCAGCTCCAGAATTTCGCCGCGCACGTCCACCGTGATCTTGCGGGAAAGGTCGCCCATCGCGACCGCCGTGGTGACTTGCGCGATGTTGCGAACTTGGTTCGTCAGGTTCGACGCCATCGAATTGACCGACTCAGTCAAATCCTTCCAGGTTCCGGCCACGCCATAAACATCAGCTTGTCCGCCCAGCCGGCCTTCGGTGCCGACTTCGCGCGCCACGCGAGTCACCTCGCTCGCAAACGAGCTGAGCTGGTCCACCATGGTGTTGATGGTGTCTTTCAGCGTGAGAATCTCGCCTCGCGCGTCCACCGTGATCTTGCGCGACAGGTCGCCTTTAGCGACCGCCGTCGTCACGTCCGCAATATTCCGCACTTGGGCAGTGAGGTTGGACGCCATCGAATTCACCGATTCGGTGAGGTCCTTCCACGTGCCGGCCACGCCTCGGACGTCCGCCTGACCGCCCAGCTTGCCTTCGGTGCCGACTTCGCGCGCCACGCGCGTCACTTCGCTGGCGAACGCATTGAGCTGATCCACCATCGTGTTGATCGTGTTCTTCAGCTCCAGAATCTCGCCCTGAACGTCGACCGTGATCTTGGTCGTGAGGTCGCCCTTCGCGACGGCGGTCGTCACGCCCGCGATGTTGCGGACCTGATTGGTGAGGTTCGACGCCATGGAGTTGACCGAGTCGGTCAAGTCCTTCCACGTGCCGGCCACGCCGCGCACGTCCGCCTGCCCTCCCAGCTTCCCGTCCGTTCCCACTTCGCGCGCCACGCGAGTAACTTCGCTGGCGAAGGAGCTCAACTGATCCACCATCGTATTGATGGTGTTCTTCAGCTCCAGAATCTCGCCGCGCGCATCAACGGTGATCTTGCGCGACAGATCGCCCTTGGCGACCGCCGTCGTAACCTCGGCGATGTTTCGCACCTGATTCGTCAGATTCGACGCCATCCAGTTCACGGACTCGGTCAAATCCCGCCAGGTTCCCGCGACGCCGCGGACATCGGCCTGGCCGCCAAGCCTGCCGTCGGTTCCCACTTCGCGCGCCACTCGCGTCACCTCTCGAGCGAAGGCGTTCAACTGGTCCACCATCGTGTTGATGGTGATCTTGAGCTCCAGAATTTCGCCGCGCACGTCCACCGTGATTTTGCGCGACAAATCGCCGCGCGCCACGGCGGTGGTTACTTCGGCGATGTTGCGCACCTGCGCCGTCAGGTTGCCCGCCATCGAGTTGACCGATTCGGTAAGGTCGCGCCACGTTCCGGCCACGCCCTTCACGTCGGCCTGCCCGCCGAGCTTTCCTTCCGTTCCCACCTCACGCGCCACGCGGGTGACTTCGCTGGCGAAGGAGCTCAACTGATCCACCATCGTGTTAATCGTGTTCTTCAGCTCCAGAATCTCGCCGCGCACCTCGACGGTGATCGTGCGGGAAAGGTCGCCCTTCGCGACCGCCGTAGTCACCTCCGCGATGTTGCGCACCTGGTTGGTCAGGTTCGATGCCATGGAATTGACCGAATCGGTCAAGTCCTTCCACACGCCTCCGACTCCCTTCACCACGGCCTGCCCGCCGAGTTTGCCTTCCGTCCCTACTTCGCGCGCCACGCGCGTAACTTCGCTGGCGAAGGAGCTCAACTGATCCACCATCGTGTTGATCGTGTTCTTAAGCTCCAGAATCTCGCCGCGCACGTCCACCGTAATCTTTCGGGAAAGGTCGCCGTTGGCGACCGCCGTCGTCACCTCCGCGATGTTGCGCACCTGCGCGGTAAGGCTCCCGGCCATCGAATTAACGGAATCCGTCAGGTCCTTCCACACGCCGCCGACGTCTCTCACCTGCGCCTGCCCGCCCAGCGCGCCTTCCGTGCCCACTTCGCGCGCCACGCGCGTTACCTCGCTCGCGAACGCGTTGAGCTGATCCACCATCGTGTTGATCGTGCTCTTGAGCTCGAGAATCTCCCCGCGCACGTCGACGGTAATCTTACGCGAAAGATCGCCGTTCGCGACCGCCGTCGTCACCTCCGCGATGTTGCGTACTTGCGCCGTCAAGTTCCCGGCCATGGAGTTCACCGAATCGGTCAAATCCTTCCACACGCCGGCCACGCCCATAACCTCGGCCTGCCCGCCCAGCACGCCCTGGCTTCCCACTTCGCGCGCCACACGAGTCACTTCGCTGGCAAACGAGCTCAACTGATCCACCATCGTGTTGATCGTGTTCTTGAGCTCCAGAATTTCGCCGCGCACGTCCACGGTGACCTTGCGCGACAGATCGCCCTTGGCCACGGCCGTGGTCACTTCCGCGATGTTCCGGACTTGCGCCGTTAAATTGCCGGCCATCGAATTGACCGAATCAGTAAGATCGTTCCAAACTCCGCTAACTCCCTTGACCACCGCCTGACCGCCGAGCTTCCCGTCCGTTCCGACTTCACGAGCCACGCGGGTCACTTCGCTGGCGAAGGAGCTCAACTGATCCACCATCGTGTTGATCGTGTTCTTGAGTTCCAGGATCTCGCCCAAAACGTCCACCGTGATCTTGCGCGACAGATCGCCGCGCGCCACAGCCGTAGTCACTTCCGCGATATTGCGCACCTGCGACGTCAGATTGGAGGCCATGGAGTTGACCGAATCCGTCAGATCCTTCCACGTGCCCGCCACGCCCGTCACCACCGCCTGCCCGCCCAGTTTGCCCTCGGTTCCGACTTCGCGGGCCACGCGAGTGACCTCGCTAGCGAAGGAGCTAAGCTGGTCCACCATCGTGTTGATCGTGTCCTTGAGCTCCAAAATTTCGCCCTGAACGCTGACCGTGATCTTGCGCGAAAGGTCTCCGCGAGCCACGGCCGTGGTCACCTCGGCGATGTTGCGCACTTGGTTGGTCAGGTTGGACGCCATGGAGTTGACCGAATCGGTCAAATCCTTCCACGCGCCCGCCACGCCCGTCACCACGGCTTGGCCCCCCAGCTTTCCTTCCGTTCCAACCTCGCGTGCGACGCGCGTGACTTCGCTCGAAAACGAATTCAACTGGTCGACCATTGTGTTCACGACAACGGCGGTCCGGATGAACTCGCCCTGCAGCGGCCGGCCTTCGGCTTCGAGCGACATTTTCTGGGACAGATCGCCCTGCGCCACCGCGCCGATCACGCGGGCGATTTCGGTGGAAGGCTGGACCAGGTCCGAAATGAGGCTATTCACCGATTCCACGCAGGAATTCCATCTTCCGGAGCCGGTCAGCGATGCGCGCTGGCTGATTCGGCCTTCCTTGCCCACGGCGGTGCTGACGCGGGAAAGCTCGTTCGCCATGTTTTCGTTCAGCTCGAAGATGTCGTTTAGGACATCCGCGATTTTCCCTGCCAACCCGACTTGGTTGACCGGCATGCGTGCTGAAAAGTCCCCTTTTTTGAACGCGATAAGGGTTGCCAGCACCTGGTTGGCGTCTAAAATCTCTGCAAGCGGAACTTCGCGCATAAGAAAACTCCTAGTGTCGAGCGACGGCTCTGATCACATTTGATCGCCCGTACGCCCATTTAATTTCACAAAATTTTGTGGCCGTTCGCCATCCCCTAACGCCTTGCATCACTTATCTTTATTCTCTTAGCCGGATCGCGCATAAAACCGCTGGAGACCGAAACGGACTGGTGATAGAATCGCTCTCGGTACCAAGACGTCATGGAGGGCGTGGAAGCGTGGCGTTTAACTCCCTCTCGTATTTCGTTTTCCTCATCTTGGCTGCCGACGCGGCGGCCCAGCCGGCCGCTCCGTCCGGCTTGACTCCCCTCGACGCGGATGTGGCGATTAGCGATCTACAGCGGGTCACCAAGCAGCTCGCCCAGACTCTCAAACTCTTCAACGCCCACGCAGATGAGGCGATTGCTCGATTCGACGGCGCCGGGGCGTCGGCACAGGAAGCGGCGGCTGATTTCGATCTCGGCGGAATCAAAAGCGTCGGTATCCGCCGGGACGGCGTGCGCAAGTTGGTCGTTGCCAGGATGCGGGCCGCGCGCATTGCCGAATCCAAATCCTCCACGCTCGCCGATGTTGCCCAGCTTCAGGACCAGATCGCGCAGGCCAGGAAGAGCATCGACGCGGCGGACCTGTTAGTCAAACGTTCTCTCGTGGTTTCCGTCGAAGACCTGGGAAAGCACAAGGACATGCAATGGCAGTCGAAGCACGACCAGCTATTGCGGGCTCGCAATTCGGCGCAGGAGGCTGCCAAGAAAGCAATCCTGGCGCTGCCGGTCGATCTTCCCGCCGCTGACACGCCGCTCGAATCGAAGGACGAAGCCTGGAGTATCGGTCTCATATCCACTGGCAGCGGAAGTTCCACAAGCTCGGCTCACGCGCAGGACAAAGGCGACGCAACGCCGGAGTTGCCGAAATTTTCCTTGTCCTGGGAACGAAACCGCCGCATCACGCTGGTGCGGGAAAGAAGCTATCGGATCGCGCTGACCGATCCCGGCCTCGAGGATGCAAACGGCCGCCACATCTTTTATCAGGAAGAATGGACCGCACACGGCTCGGCCATCGAGCGCCGCCGCTGGCGAGTTGGAGTCGATACGGCGACCGGACAGAACGTCCTGATCAAACGTTACCCCCTCATCGAATACCATGGCGACTTCGACGAAGCCTATGAATCGCGAGAGCGCGACCGCCTTTGGACCCTGGAGCCGCCCGAAGATTCCGTCGAACCCGCGCGAACTGAAGTGGAATCCGCGTTGGACGGCATTGCGGGAGCCCGCCAGCGCGTCCAGGACTCCGTTGAAAATTTCGGAACGTTTGTACGTGCCGCCCTCCGCGAAAACGACCGGACGCAGGATTCGAATAACCAAGGCGTGCCGGATGCCCTCCTCGCTCCCGCTCTGAGAGAGAAACTGTTCGCGATCCGGGCTCACTTGGCGGGAGTGCCCTCAATTCAAGCGGCGGAGGGAACGGTGGAAGCCGCGATCCGCGACCTTGAAGATCGCATCCACAACATCGAGTCGCTGACCGCATGGGCCAATGAGGCAAGTTCCAATCAGGTCCCGGCGTTGAAGCTTTCAGCGGCGGAATGGGATGCTCTCGAGACTCGCGCGGATCAGGAATTGGATCTAGCCGCGGACCTCCGCGCGTCCGTTACCACGGCTCTGCCGCCCAGCCTGTCTCAGGCCCAGGGAAAGTTTCCCGCGTTAGGCAAGGACCTGATCGTCCACATTGTCCGGCAAATCCCGGAAGGCCTCGATCCGGAGCGCGCTCTTCGATGCCGCCAGGAAATCTGGCGGTTCACCTCCCAAGACCCGGACAACCGGAAAGTGGAGCGGATCGTTTCACTGGTCGGGATCGATCCCCAGACGGGGACGCAGCGCCTGCTGCAATCCTTTGTTCGGGACTACGACGTGCGTCCGGACGATCTCCTCGAATTGATCTTCGATCGGTATTCGGCGCAGGAAATCGCCGGAGTATCGCAGGAGCATTGAGCTGAAGGCGTTTAATTTCACGCGAGACTCGATTATCCTAACTTGTAGCTCCGAACAATTTGCGCCCAGCAGTCGTTCATGCAAAGGCCCAACCAGAACGCCGTAGTAGCGATGGCGGTCCTCGCTCTCCTGGCCTGCTACGCCTCCACCCTTCGCGGCATGTTCGGTCAGTGGACGACGGATGAAGACATGGGCCACGGCTTGATGGTACCGGTCGTGATTCTGTGGATCGTTTGGAGGGAGCGGGGGCGCTGGCTCCGCGTCCCTCTCGAACCGAGCGCGTGGGGTCTCATCCTTCTGCTGGCTGGCGCGGCCATACACCTGGCGGGTACGCTCGGCGTCGGTTTGTTCGCAAGCTCGCTCGGTTTTCTTATTTCCGCCGCGGGCGTGGTCGCGTGTCTCGGAGGCTTCGGGTTGTTGGGTTCTTGGAGCTTTCCCTTTCTACTGGCGCTGTTCATGCTGCCCAAGCTCGCCATCGTGTACACCCAGGCGACGCTGCCCCTCCAGTTGGTCGCGAGCAAGCTTGCCGCCGGAATTCTGACCGCCTCCGGCATCGGTGTCATCCGTGAAGGCAACATCCTCGACGTACACGGCCACCGGGTCGCGGTTGCCGAGGCTTGCAACGGCATCCGCTTCCTTCTTCCGCTCGGGTTTGTTTCGGTGCTCTTCGCTTATATCTTGGACCCGAAACCATGGATGCGCGTCGCGGTGCTCGCCGCCACGGTTCCCCTGGCGATCCTGGCGAACGCATTCCGGGTAGCCGCCTCTGCCTGGCAGCCGGCCCTCGATTCCGGCGCTCCTCACTTGATTTTGGGCTGCGTCATCTTCGCGCTGAGCTTGACCATGGTCCTGCCCCTTCGCGGAGTTTTCAACGCGGTCTATGGACGTTTCCATGCCTAGCCGCCTCGCGATGTTGGTCCCGTGTTTCCTGGTCGTTCAGACGGGCCTTACCTTTTGGGCGGCGAACGGCGAGCGGCCTCCGCAGCCGCCGGAGTTCCCCCGATTTCCCGCCACGCTTGGCGATTGGCGGAAGACCGCCGACGATCCGGTGCCGCCCGACACATTGGCGCAGCTCCGTGCCGATAAAACGCTCAGCTCAATGTATGCGAACCAAACATGGTTCGGAAGCCTGTCCGTGGCGTGGTTCCAATCGCAACGCGGAGGCGCGAGCCGGCCGCATTCGCCGCAAGTCTGCCTGCCCGCCGCCGGGTGGGTCCCCACCGTCAGCGACCGGATCGCGATGAACACCGCCGCAGGCGCCGTTTCCGTCAATCGCTATATCGCGACCTTGGGATCGGATCGGGTTGTCGTGCTGTATTGGTATCAAACCGGCGCCCGCGTAATCAGCAGCGAATGGGCCGCCAAGTTGTGGGTGATTGCCGATCGACTTAAGGAGGGCCGAACCGATACGTCCCTAGTGCGCGTGGTCGTTTGGAACTCAGGCCGTCCCGATAGCGAGACAACAAATGCAGCTCTCACGCTTGCCGAGCGAGCCTACCCGCAATTGAGCGCCCTCTTCGCCCGCTAGCCCTCTCCGGGCTTCAGTACCTCGGGTGCTTCGCGTGATTCCCGCTCGCGACGAATGCCACGCTGCAACCCACAATCAACAAGGTAAAGACGATTACACCGTCGTACAGCATAGAAGCCGCCTCCCGATTCCTTTGATGGCATCAATCCCTTCTGGTTGCCATCCGTCGCTCATCGCTAATGAACGTAGCATTTACGGGGCCAATCCGGAGAACGAAACGTGAGGATTGTCAGCTGAGTGGTATCTGAGGGCGAGAAGCTCATGACGTGGCTGTGGGATGGTCTTGAGTCGTCATCATGGAAGCGGCAGCAGACCTGAACGTTCAGGACAGCCGATTTGGTCGGTGACAAGACCGCCTTCGATCCACCGCCGCCAGATCGTATATGTGAAAAACGTACTCACACACGAGGAATACGACAAAGGAGATTGGAAGTAATGTCAGGCCTCGCGATTGCCAAGATTGACCGGCAAAAGTACGGTCGCCTGTTGGCGCGAATGGTGCCTACAGTAGTTCAGACCGAAGAGGAGAATGAGCGTCTCTTGGCTGAAATCGAGAAGCCCATGGCTAAAGGCGAAGATCGCCTCTCGCCGGAGGAAGATGCTTTGCTTGAACTGCTCACGCGCTTGGTTGAGAGCTATGAATCGCGTGCTTACCCCCAGGAGAACGTATCGCCGCCGGAACTATCGCCTTTTTGTTGGAACAGCGCGGACTAACCCCAAGTGGCTTATGGCCCGTTCTCGGTTCGAAAGGGCGCGTGTCTGAAATCCTTTCGGGCAAGCGGAGCGTGAGCAAGGAACAAGCCAAGAAGCTTGGGAAGTTCTTCCACGTCTCGCCTGCTGTGTTCATTGAGGCGATGCCCGCGAATAAGTGGTGCGCCCGGAGTGATTCGAACACCCGACCTTCTGGTTCGTAGCCAGACGCTCTATCCAACTGAGCTACGGGCGCGCTTCAAGGAAGGACCAGAACTCAGTCTAACATACGCCTGCACGAACGCCCTTTTTAACGGCCTCCCGAGCGGCTATCCGGCCCTCCGCGTCCAGTCGCAAAGTCTCGCCGCGCCACACCACGGACCGACCCACCAGAGCCGCCGCCCAGACGGCCACTCCGAATAAATCCCGAGCCGGAATCAAAGGCCACAACCGCGGCACATCCCGGCTTCGCATCACGAACCACCCCGCTACCGTCGCCATCAGCAGCCGTGCGCCGAGAGCGGCCGCCGCGATGCCCCATCGTCCACCGCACGCCGCCGCAGCCGCCCAGAATGTCGCGAACGTCGCCGGCAATCCCAAATACCCTCCGAACTTCGACACGCGAATCGTCCTAGCCCAGCGCACCTGATGGCGCCAGACGTCCTTCCAACTGCCTCCCAGGCGCGTATCCACGATCACTTCGCTCAGCACGCATTCAAGTCCGAGCGCGTGCAACCGCGCGCCGAGCTGATAATCGTCTGCCAAATAAGGCGCAATCGCTTCGAATCCTCCCATCCGCTCCAGATCCGCGCGGCGGAACGCCAGCGTCGATCCCATCGCGAATTCCCTCACCCCCAGCATCCTCGCCACCATCGCTGACGGAGCAAAGTCGGTCGCCACGCCCAATCCTTCAAATCGGCCGGCGAACGTCGCAGCCTCCGTCCGGTACAAGCACGTAACCAGACCAACGCCCGGATTAATAAGCGGCGCAGTGACTCGCATCGAATAATCCGGCTCGACTCGTATATCGGCATCGTTCACGATGAGGATCGAATGCTTCGCCTCGCGAGCCAGATCCATCAGCACCCCAACCTTCCGATTCGGCGTCTCAGTGCGGCATTCAATCACCCGCACCTGCGGAAACTCGCGCAACGCGGCCATCGCGGCATCGTCGCCGGGGCGCACGCCGCACAGCAGCTCAAACTCGCCATGCAGGCGCAGATGCGAGGCGATCGCCGTTCGCAGTCCGGCATCCGCGCCGTGAATGGGTTTGAGAATCGAGACCTGCGAGGTTTGCGCGGGCGTTTTCACCTGAGCCGCC
>JASHRP010000444.1 GCA_030037375.1 Bryobacteraceae bacterium
GTGATGCGCGTAGCCAGTTTCCCCGCAAGGGCGGTGTTCAGTTTTTCGCCCTTGCTCACGCTGTCAAGGTTGCTCGCCAGATCGAACAGCGTATTCAGCGCGACCAGTCTCTGCGCCTCGAACATCCGGATCAATTCCTCGATCATCCGCGCGTGAACGTCGGAGGAGTTCGCCGCGCCCGTTCCGGCCAGCAGGTCGATCATGCGATCTTGCGGAGACGCATTGGCCGGCGAACCGGTCGCCTTGAGCAGTTCCTCGACTCCCCCCATGCCGGCATCGAAAAGCTCGCGGCTGTTCTGAATCCTGGCGAACGGTGCGATCAACGCCGCCAGCGTCTGATCGGCGCGCGCGGGCGCGATCGAGCCCTGGCGCACGAGAATTTGCCACAGCCCGGCCAGCGATTGGAACATTCCCGCCATATCGGACCGCGACGCCGGATCGCGAGCCTGCTCGATGGAATGCGCCGCGTCCATGAACGCGAGGATCGTCTTGTCGCTGAGCTCGCTGGATTCGGCGAACAGCGAATACTGCGCCGACATCTCGCGATACTCCCGCGCCAGCCGGTCGACTGTTCCCGGCTCGAGCGGCTTGCTGCGGCCGCGATCGATATCGCTCAAGTTCATGAAGATCTTCAGAGGCTCGTTTTCAGCCATCTTCCGGCTCAACCCGAACAAAGCCTCCAGCACATCGTCGCCATCTTTCCACGCCGGAGCGGCGCGGGTGAGCTTGGCGTCGAATTTGCCGCGGGGAAAGTTGGAGAACAGATTTTTCCAGACATCCAGGCCGCCGGGAATATGCGGCTTGCCATCCGGATCGAGCCGCAGCCGCGCCGTCAGCAGCAGCATGTCGGTGTTCGACCGGAATACCGGACGCGCCGGTCCCGGGCTAGTGACGCGGTCGCGAACCGCCGTGTAAAACCGCTTCAGCCGTTCTGGATCGGTGAGATAGTCCTTGACCGGCCCGTCGATGCGCGCCAGGGCGTCGTAATAGCTAGCCAGCCAGCCGTCGTCGCGCGTCAGCAGCTTCTCGAAAAACGCCGCGCCTTTCGAAGGATCGGCCCCGGCCAAATCGCCCCACGCTTTCTCGGACTTCGCTCCGCCGGGGACCACCGCTTGCCCGTCCTTAATTTCGAATAAGCTGCCAAAGAAGTCGAGCACGTGCGCATAAATTTTCAGCCGCGGCGCCGGGACTTGCTTGCGCAACTCCGCCGCGGTCTCAGGATCGACCTTCGATAACCCCAGGTACAACCGGCACAGCAGAGGATCTCCAAGGAAATAATCGATGAATTCGCCTTCGGTTTTCTCCTCCGCCGATCCCCAATACGCGGTGTCGTACAGCAGCCGTACGCGCGCGGGGTGATAATCCAGCGTGAAGACCTGATTGAGGCGCAAGGACTGCTCCAGTTGCGCCAGCGGAAATCCGGAATCGATGGTCAGAAAGGCGCGCGAAGCGTTCACCGTTTCAAGCACCAGATCGGAGCCGCAACCTCCGCGCATCCGATAGCCCAGCACGCGCAGTAAGTCTCCCGTCGCGGTGGAATCGCAGGTTTCGATGCGCAGAACCTTGCCCGCGCCCGCCAGCTTGTCCAGCTCCCGCGCCTGCGAAAGATACCGGATCACCAGCTTCAGATACTCCGTCTGCTCTAACCCTTCGGCCCCCGGCGCGGATTCGTATCCGTTGGTGACCACGTTGCGCGCCAACGAGGGAAGAACATCCTGAGGTTGCAAGTCCGGCGCAAGCGCCGCCATGCGCGCGAAAGACGCAAGCGGACCGGGAATTTCGATATAGCCGTCCTCCGTCTTCCCGGTTCCCGAGCCGAGCGTCAGCCCAGATCCTCCCGCCGACTTGAAAGCGGCCACGTCGCGCTCCGCCGCGGCCCGATCTCCCGCGGCCAAATCGAGCGCGGCTAAACGCCTGTACGCCGCCGTCCGCTGAGCCGCGGGCGCGCGGGTATTATCCAGAATCTGCGCCAGGCGGGCGTAAGCTTGACGCGCCCCAGGGTCCTGATAACGATCCAGAAATTCAGCGTAGGCGCGAATGGCCGCCGGGTCTGGAGGAGTCGCGGAGGCGGCGCGTTCCAGCCCCATTTGCGCGTCCGCCGCTTCGCCGCCCGTCTCCAGCTTCCAGGCTTGATCCGTTTGAGTAGACGCAGCGCTTTGAGCAAGACAGCCGGTAGCTGCCCCGGCCAGCCCCGCAAGAAAGATCGCGAGCCTCATCGATCCTTTGCCTCCTAATCCCGCAGCGGCTCTCCTACCCCGTGGTCTCCCAATGTATCATTCCAACGCGAGCCCAGGAGCAACCGCGCGGGAAGACGAGGCCCCATTGGACGGAGAGCCGATCGAACCTTAGACTCCACAAAGAGTCCGTCCAGAACCCAAAAGTTACGCCAACGAAACTGCGCAATGAATTTATCTGCTTTATCTGCGCGATAAGGCTCGCTGAAGCGCCCCCACGACGGAGCCGTTATCGCTGCCCGGGCTTGGGCTTGGGCTCGGACTGGGAGCTGGACTAGCGGCCGGGGCCGGTTTCGGCGTTACAGCCGCCGAACGTTCCAGCTCCGGCGCGCTCCGGGGAGCCGATCCCGCGACCGCTGACGGTTTCAGGAATCGCATGACCGCCTCCGGCGCCGGACTGTTCTGCTCGATGAAATCCATCCCATCGACGGAGATTTGCAGGTTGCTCTTATCGTCGCTGGCGACGAGGCCGCGTTTCTTTAGATAGAATAGTGCAAAATTGAGCTCGTCGTTGGTTACCGTGAGCATCCCGTCGATATGCCGCATCGAAAGGCTCGGCTTGGTGGGCTTCTTATACCGGCGGTCGTAGAGAATCGAAAGCAGGGCCATGCGCAGACCGCTCTGTCGGCTCAGCGTGTCGAAGAAGCCCATGCCGCTGAACTGCGGATTGTCCCCTTCCTGATCGATGCCCTTGATCTTGTCGAACTCCGCCCGCAGGTACGGATCGCAGAGCACCTCATACGCCTGGTTCACGCTGTCGAACTTTTCTTTATCGCCGGTCTTCGGATTGTCCGGCTTGAACTTCTGCGCAAGCGCCTTGTAGGCAGCCTGAATCGTTTCGTGATTCGCCCGAGGGTCGACCCCGAGAATCGCGTAATGGTCTTGGAATTTTCCGGCAACGGGCGCTGACATGGTCTATGGTCCAGATCGGCGGAACTGATCCTCGACATGAGCCGCGCGGCAAACCTGTGCCCTGCCGTTACTTCGGAGGAGCCGCGGGTTGAGGCGTGGCAGCCGGATTCGGCGCGGCTGCCGCACCCGGCGCTCCGCCTAAAATTCTTCGCATTCCCGGAAACAGCTCCGCTGTTTCTCGCGCGCCCGAAGGAGGCGTGAACACAAACAGCGAATCCGGCAATTCCACATCGAACTTGATCGAATGTGTGACGGTTTCCATGCGCGTCTCGATCGGCTTTTCGCTTCCGGCGGTCTGCACCTTCATGGACATCGAGGTTTCGACCGCAAGCCCAAGTTTCTTGTCGATCCAGTAGGTGAACACCGGCTCCTGAATCTCCGCGCCGGGCTGCTCCGGCAACGCGAACTTCTCCATTCGATTCTCAACCACCCAGCAATCGTGCGCTTCGCCATCAATGTCGATCAGCTCCGAACGAACTACCTTCGCGTTGGCCATATCCTTCGCCGCGTCGGGCACCCCGGGCAAGCCGATCGCGTCGGTCAAACTCTCGAGTCCTCCCGGCCGCTGCGGTGTCCTGGTGAATTGCTGAAACAGCGGCATGTACATCCAGGTTGTCGAGCCATCGGAGATCACCAGGATTCCGGCTTCATCTCCCACCTT
>JASHRP010000445.1 GCA_030037375.1 Bryobacteraceae bacterium
AGTCCGGAGCCTCAGGACCACCTCGCTTCCCAACATACCCGTCGACCCAATCACCAACACCATGTGAAATCCTCCTGCAGTTAGAATTGCGCGGAATTCCTTTTATGGGAAGGTTAATCGCAGTAAACAGGCAGTTAACCGCCGGGGTTCAAAACCTCCCGCTCCAGTTGCACAAAGCGCGGGTCTGGCCGCAAGGAGTCCAGGAGCGGCTCGCAGCTCAGGAATACAAGCCAGCCGGATTTCTGGAGTACAGCCTCGGCCAGGTGCTTCATCGCGCCGTCCAAATCGCCGGCTCCCAGCGACAAAATCGCCCAATCGACCGCAGAGGCAAAGGACCGTCGTGCCAGTGACTTCAACTCAGTTGCGGCCCAATCCGCCTGCTCACGATTGCCGAGACGGCCATGAGCAAACCCGAGCGTACCTAGGGCTTGCGATCGAAATGCGTCCCCCTCGATCAGCCTCAGCGCGTTGTTCAAATGCTCAATCGCTTCCGCGTACCTGCCCTGAGCGGCACAGATGCGGCCCCATAGGATATAAGTCCGGTAAAACTTTGCGTCCAATTCCAGGGCGGCGCGGCATTGCGCTTCGGCTTCTTGGTATCTGCGAGACCAGTAGAGAACGAAGCCAACGTCATTCGCGATTGGTGCGGATAACGGATCCAGCCGCTCGGCCTTTCGAATTCGCGCAAGAGCGCTATCGAAGTGCTTTTGGGGAATGTCGCAAAGCAATGCACGCCAGTGATACGCCGTTGCATAATCGGGATCGGCTTCCACAGCCCGATCAAATTCCATATTCGCCGTGGCGATTTGCCAATCGTATAAAGCGTGAACGCCAGCCATTGACACGTGCGCCTGAGCCGACGCACCATCTATCTCCAGCGCGGCGGCGGCGGCACTGCGCGCTTTCGGCATCAATTCTCGCGGGGGACCCAGATTGTGCATCATCATCAGTACGTAAACGTCAGCCAAACCGGCACGTGCGCGGCTCAGCCGCGCTTCGCGCGCGATCGCTTGCTGGAAGCAATCGGCCGCATTTCGGAATCCCTCCGCCGTTCGCTGGTTCCAGAAGTGGCGGCCTTTCAGATACAGCTTCATCCCTTCCAGGTCCATTTCTGGAACCACGGCCACCGGCCCGCGGGTGGCGCCCGCCGCAGGCGGCGCCGCGTCCATAGACGCCATGGTGCGTTGCACGATGCCCACAATTCCGTTGGCGATCTCGTCCTGGATTTGAAAGATCTGCTCCAGTTTGCGATCATAGCGTCCGGCCCACAGCTGCATACCGTCCGCCGCGGAGGCCAGGCGTGTCGAGACTCGTAACTGGTCGCCAGCAAGGCGCACGCTACCCTCCAGAAGCAGTTCGACGTTCAACGCCCGTCCAATCTCCCGAATATCCAGACTAGTGTTTCGGAACTGAAATGTCGACGTCCGCGCGACCACCCTCAAGCCCCGTAAACCAGCCAGGACGTGCATCAGTTCTTCCGTTAAACCGTCTGAAAAATAGGAGCTGTCCGGCTCGGGGCTCAAATTCAAAAAGGGCAGCACCGCGATTGTATGTACCGCGGGAATCTTCCGCGCAGTGAACAAGGGAACGTAACTGCCCTTTGGAAACGCCACTTGCAACGGTTCGTCCGCGCCCTCGGTGAGGTAATACGAGTCTAGTTTCTCGCGGAGCTTCCGCGCCTGGACGCGCACAATCGCGTCCCGGCTGGGGTCAAAGCTTTCGCCACGGCCGAACACTTCAAGCCCGATCACGTATTCCTTCAGGTTGTCTTGGCTATTTCGCAAAGTCGCTTCGACGGTGTAGCGAAGCAACCTGACGATAGATGGCGAACCCCGGAAGGCGGAACTTTCGAGCACGCGTTCCAGATGTGATCGAATCGCATCTGCAGACAGCGTTGAAGCCGGCTGGTTCCGTGTTGCTAGCAGGGCCTCTTTCACATGCGCCATGGATTGAAAGCGCTCGGCAGGAGATTTGTGAAGGCACCGGCGCACGATATCTTGCAACCCAAGCGGCGCTTCGATCGGGAGCGGTTCGTCGTGAACGATGGCGGTTAGAACCGCGAGCACCGTATCGCCCCGAAATGGCCTCCGGCCAGCCAGCATTTCATAAAGAACTACTCCGAACGAAAAGATATCGGATCGTGCGTCGGCCGCCTTTCCTTGAGCCTGCTCGGGGGACATGTATGCCGCCGTCCCCATCAGTGTGCCGGCGATGGTATTCGTGGCATCGGGATCGTCCCGCACCTTAAATTTGGCGATGCCGAAATCAAGCAACTTGATGCCGGATGCGGTCACTAGAATATTGGCGGGCTTCAGGTCACGATGCGTGATGCCTTTGGCGTGCGCGGCTGCAAGTGCGGCGGCGATCTCGATCGCATAATTCACGGCCACTTGCGGAGGATAAGAACCACTCAGCGGAGTTCCTTCGATCAGCTCCATCACCAAGTAATTCGGCCCAACGTCATAGAGCTGGCAAACGTGTGGATGGTTCAGTGCCGCGATTGCGCGGGCCTCGCGTTCAAGGCGATCGCCGTATTTTCCGAAGAGCACTTTAATGGCGACTGCTCTGCCCAAGCGAGTGTCGCTGGCTTTATAAACCTCACCCATGCCGCCTGCGCCGATTGGAGCGAGGATTTGGTACGGTCCCAGCCGTTCACCCGCCAAGAGCGCCATATCCGTTCCAGGGTATCCAAAGTCAGGATGCCATTTGTTTCAGGATCACGCGCTCCGGAGGTTGGCCCCAGCATTGCGTCGGGGCAGGCGCCGATAATGCTTAGGGCTGTATCGGAGGCGACCCCCGTCAAGGATAATCGCAGGAGTCGCGGCGAAGATAAAGCCCCGAACTGGGTGGATACTTCAGAGCACGTCACTCGGGCGCAATCCTCCTTTTTGATCGGATAGACTTAACTGCATTACTCATATGCCGCTGTCCGCCGGCACGAAGCTTGGCCCGTATGAAATCACCGCACCCGTGGGTGCGGGTGGCATGGGCGAGGTCTACAGAGCTCGCGACTCCCGGTTGGATCGCGTTGTCGCAATCAAAGTTTCGCAAGAGCGATTCAGTGAACGATTCGAGCGGGAGGCCAAAGCGATCGCAGCGCTGAATCATCCGAACATCTGCACCTTGCATGATGTCGGCCCGGATTATCTGGTCATGGAGTACGTCGAAGGCACGCCTCTCAAGGGGCCTTTGCCTTTCGATCAGGCGCTGAAGTACGCCGTGCAGATTTGCGATGCTCTGGACGCCGCACACAAGAAGGGCATCACACATCGGGATCTGAAGCCCGCGAACATTCTCGTCACCAAAGCTGGCATCAAGCTACTGGACTTCGGACTCGCAAAGCTCGGAACGTCGGAAATGGGGCAAGCGCCCAAGCCGGATGACGCGACGCTCACCATGGCGCTGACGCGCAAGAGCGAGATCGTGGGCACGCTGTACTACATGTCCCCGGAACAGTTGCAGGCGCAGGCGAATGGACAAGAGATCGACGGCCGCAGTGATATCTTCTCGTTTGGCATCGTGCTGCACGAGATCCTCACGGGCAAGCGCGCCTTCGAAGGCTCGTCTCCGGCGAGCGTGATTGCGGCCATCATGGAACGTCCGGCGCCTTCGATTGCTGATATAGCTCCCCCGGCGCTGGATCGGGTACTCCGTCGTTGCCTCGCAAAAGATCCTGACGACCGCTGGCAAACAGCACGCGATTTGAAGGCCGAGTTGGAATGGATCCTCGGTGCCACCGAGGCCCCTTCTACCGCTCCTTCACAGTTGCGGCCCGGAACGGAGGCGCGACCAAAGGGAGCGGTTTATGCGTTGGCGGCCGTGGCGGCCCTGGCGATGCTCGCGCTCGCATTGCTGGCGTTCGCGGGCTTCCGCGAGACGCCGCCGGAAGCGCGTCTGATCACCGCGATCATTCTGCCGCCGGAGGACGCCAGTTTCAATTTCACTCGCGATTTCAATCCACCCGCGATCTCGCCGAACGGGCGGCAGATCGTCTTCGGCGTGCGATCGGGCAGCAAGTCCCAGTTGTGGGTGCGCCCGCTCGATTCGCCGGTTGCGCAGCCGCTTGCGGGGACGGAGAACGCGACGTTCCCTTTCTGGTCTCCTGACAACAAGTCCATTGCGTTTTTCGCCGATGGTAAACTCAAGCGGATTGAGGTCGCGGGAGGATCGGCTCTGACGATCGCCGATGCTCCAAACGCGCGAGGCGGCGCGTGGAATCCGGAGGGCGTCATCGTTTATGCCCCAGCCGCCACCAGTGGGCTGCAACGAGTAGCGGCGACCGGGGGTACGCCCACTCCCGCGACTGTTCTGGCGCCCGACAATCGCTCGGATCGCTTCCCGTGGTTCCTTCCCGACGGACGTCACTTCCTGTTCGAGACTCAAATACAGCAGGGAAGCAATGACGATCTACTGCGCATCGCCTCACTCGATTCTAAAGAGGTGAGAACCCTGGGACGGGCGAATTCCAACGCGGTGTATGCCCAAGGCCACCTGCTATTCCTCCGCGAGCTCACGCTCCTGGCTCAGCCTTTCGATGCGCAACGTCTGGCCACCACGGGAGATGCGACGCCCGTCGGCGAACGAGTGCAAGGCATGCTTACGAATGGCGTGGCGGGTGTGTTCTCCGTCTCGCGCGATGGTATCCTGGCGTACCAGACAGGGTCCGGAAGAGCGGAGCAACAGCTAGTCTGGTTCGACCGGAGCGGGAAACGAGTGGGGACGCTGGGCGATGCCGGGGAATTCGGGTCATTTAATTTCTCCCCAGACCATAAGAGCCTTGCCGTTTCGGTGCTCGGGCCAAACGACGATTTGTGGATCTACGAAGTCGGACACGGACTGCGGACGCGCTTTACGTTCAATCCGACTGTCGAAAGAGACCCGGTTTGGTCGCCGGATGGTAGGAAGATCGTCTTTCGTTCGGACCAAAAAGGGCACTTCGATCTGTACCGCAAATCGGCCGATCTCGCAGGGACGGAGGAGATCTTGTACGCGGACGGCGCGGATAAAACTCCTGACAGTTGGTCGGCGGATGGAAAATTTCTGCTGTTTACGCGTGTTGACCCCAAAACGAAGGACGATATTTGGGTACTGCCTCTGACGCCGGATGCGGCGGGCGGGAAGCCGTTCCCGTACTTACAGACACCTTCTATCGAGACCGAGGCAAGATTCTCGCCGGACGGGAAATGGGTGGCGTACGTGTCGGACGACTCCCAGCGGGACGAAGTCTACGTAGCGCCGTTTCCCGGACCCGGCGGCAAAAGGCAGATCTCGACGGCTGGAGGCAATTTCCCGCGTTGGCGCGAGGATGGGAGGGAGCTCTTTTACATGGGTCTGAATGGAGTATCGTTGATGACCGCCGAGGTCTCCGTCAAGGGCGGTAGCATTGAGGTGGGCGCGGTTCGTTCACTCGGCATTCCCACATTCACTGGCGGTTATTTGTACGATGTCTCCGCCGACGGCCAGCGCTTCCTGCTGGCCGCCGCGCCGGAGCAGAAGTCGTCCGCGCCGCTGACTCTGGTGTATAACTGGACGATGTTACTGAAGAGGTAACTACAAAGCCGCACAAGCCGTCTCGTTTTGGAAATGGATCGCCGATAGGATCTGGCTTGTCGGGTACTTGAAAGTTGTCTCCGAGCAGCGCCCAGAACAGAGTAAGATTACTCCCCGGAAGCGTGCAACTGGCCTGGGCCATACAGGATGAGAAGGAACAGGGCGCCGGAGAAGGATACTTTCCAGTAATCCAAATGGACGGGCCGAATCGCAGGTTCTTTATATCCGCATACGTCGTGTTTTGACGGGCTATATAAGATGCATCGCTCGCGGTCAAATCAGGAATCCGCAGAGCATCACCAGAGCATTGCCGTGCTTCTGCAGCACTTGCGGGAACTACCGTTTTGGCACGATATATAAAAAGACGCCACCGGCAGTCAAATCCATCAAGCCGCCAGTCCTGGATTGCTCTTGCAGCTTAGTCGGCCGCAGAGTTAAGTAGCTTATAATCTGTTATTTCAATCGAAAGCTAGGGATTGCTGGCGAGCTTGTTCGTGTTCCGAGAACCGCGTTACCTGCGGCGAAAAGCGACGCGATTTTGAGAAAAAGTGCTCCAAAAGTACACGATTTGTACCAATGCGCTCCGTAAGTGACAGCATCCCAGCGGCTTAGCGAGGCGACGGAAACTGAAGGTCTCGGCAAAACCCCGCAGGCATGTCGCGTTCTTTCCCGCCTTCAGGCGTGATCATGATCAGGTTGAACAGCGGACGCCACGGTGGGT
The DNA here is from genome assembly GCA_030037375.1 of Bryobacteraceae bacterium. Lineage (GTDB taxonomy): Bacteria > Acidobacteriota > Terriglobia > Bryobacterales > Bryobacteraceae > Palsa-187. The sequence goes on from JASHRP010000445.1 coordinate 6,272, forward strand.
TCGGGCTGGTCCAGGCCCGAGAGCTGCGGGTCTGCGGTCCACAACAAAAGCGTTCATGACCCACGGCTGATGGAGATGATGCCGGCGGCTCCACTCTTTCAATTGGGTTTCAAAACTCCGTCGTGTCCTGCGAAACGATGTCCGGGACGAAATGCGGCAGAACGCGATTCGCGCAGATCGGCCGTAACGCCGTATAGCTCACGAGCCAATTGCAGGAATTGTTTCTGGGCAACGTTTTTGGCGTCTCAAGTCCCAACCGGAGTTCCACTTCCTCGCCAATCAAACGGCTGCTGACCGAGTAGGTGTTGCGGTCCACATAGATCAAGCTGCCCGAGTCCACTTTCACCCGTACGCGTTTCAGGCTCTCCAGCCGCCGTTCCGGCAATACTTTCAGATATTGCATCTCGGCCTGAAGCCGATCACGGCGGCCGGCATTCAACTGGCCCAGCAACTCGCGCAGAAACTGCTTGTATTGGGCGACGCCGGCAAAGTCGTGACTGCCTCGCAGCATCAGGGCTTGTTCGATGGCGCGCTTTAACCGGTAATGCCGCTGCTCCACATCGCCGTTTTCATTGGCGCGTCCCGCCTGGATCTTCTGCCCCTCCATCCGGTAATGCCGAAGCAGAGCTTCGTAGCGGACCGTGAACTCTTTCGCCGCGGTGGTGTTGTTCACCGCGGTCGACATCTTACGCGGCCCAACATTTCTGCCGAGCTATCACGATCACTGCGAATACAACGAACACGACGATCACAAGGGGCACCACTCCGGAAAAAAAGTGAAGGGCAAGCAATTTATATCCTGGATAAATACGCGGGCGGACTTGGTAACAATCCTAGACGTAAAAGCTGCGGCGTTGGTTTGGGCCGCTCCCTTACCTTAGTGACCTGTCACGGTGAGTTCGTTGACGTGGATAGGGCGGCGTAGATCGTTCGATTCAGGCGAGCCAGTTGCATCTCACGTTGTATGCCGCTGTTTTGTAGTTCAGGGCAATTAGCTTCGCGAACAGCTCCGGCTTAGAATGGCCCGCAAGCTCCATGACGAGAACGTAATCGTTCAGCATGACAGCGGAGCCCAAAGAGTCGCCGACATGTCCACCAGACCAGGAGCCATGGCCAATCACGGCAGTGTTATCCGTGAGGGGATAACACCAGAGCGGGGAAAGCCAGTGAAGTTGAGGGACTGAAGCGCATTAGCGGCGATTGTTCATTCCCTCGGCTGATCATACAAGGGGTGCCGCGCGAGAGATGTAAGATGAGGAATCGTAGAAGCTCCATGGATTCACAGCGCTGGCGGCAGATCGAGGACCTGTACAATGCCGCTCTTACGTGTGAACCTGCCGACCGAGCCCGGCTGCTGGACCAAGCCGATCCCGAGGTAAAGCACAACGTCGAGCGAATGTTGGCCCAGGGAGGGTCAGCACTCGACCGGGCGGCATGGGATGCGCTTCCAGAGGACACCGTAACGATGCTCTCCGCTGGGCATCGGCTTGGCCGTTACGAAATCGAGGCTCGCTTGGGAGCCGGCGGCATGGGCGAAGTGTTCCGCGCCCGAGACACGCGGCTCAACCGCACGGTTGCGTTGAAAATATCCAAAACTCAATTTAGCGAGCGCTTCGAACGCGAGGCGCGCGCGATCGCGGCAATTAATCATCCCAACGTTTGCACGGTCTACGATGTCGGACCGAATTACCTGGTGATGGAGCTGCTGGAGGGCTCGACACTGGCGGCGGAGATTCGAGCCG
>JASHRP010000446.1 GCA_030037375.1 Bryobacteraceae bacterium
GGAACGAATCTTCTGCCCGTGCGCAAGGTGACACGAGTCCTGATAGGTCACGGTTGCGCGGACTTCGCCCATGCGCGGGTTCAGCTCGATGGAAGCGAGGAATTCATTCACGTCCTTCATGAGCGCGACGAATTGTTTCGCTCGCTCGGCATAAGCGGAATCGTGTTCCAGAAGTTCGTCGTATTCCTTTAGAGTCGAGCCGCAGCCGCCAGCATTGGTCAGGATCGCATCGTACCCGCCATCAAGAAGTCCGTCAATATTCTGGCGCGCCAGCTTGCGCGCAGGCTCCCGCAGGCCGGCATGAACATGCAATGCCCCGCAGCAGGTTTGCGCCGCTGGGACCGACACTTCGCAACCGTTAGTTTGAAGGACGCGCACCGTTGCCTCATTCAACCGCGCGAACGAAACATTGGCAATGCATCCACCAAGAAACGCCACGCGATATTTGCGCTCACCATGGGCGGGAAATACGCGGCCCATGTGGCGAAAAAAGAACGGACGCTCGACGAGAGGAGTCAGCGGCTCGATCTCGCCGAGTTTGCCCATCAATTCGAGAATTCTTGAGCCGCGCACCAGCTTCTGCAATCCGGACGCTTGGTAGATATACAGCTTCATCCCGGCGATCCGAAGCATCGTTCGCGAAGGCAGGAGATGCTCGAAGACGAACGACCGCAGAAGGCGCGACGACCACGGACGGCGAATGCGTTGCTCGATATCGGCGCGGGCCGCCTCGACTAACCGTCCGTATTCGACGCCGGACGGGCATGCCGTCTCGCAGCCCCGGCAAGCCAGGCAGAGATCGATGTGTTCCTGATAAGACGCAGTGATCGGAGCGCCGTTCGACACCTGAACCATTTGATAGATTCGTCCGCGCGGCGAATCCATTTCGACCCGCAGATCGCGATAGGTGGGGCAGGCGTTGAGACACAGGCCGCAATGGACGCAACGCAGCAGGTCTTCCTGCCGCGGAGCGTCAGGCGACGCTTTCAAGAGCGTCACGTCAGAGACGGCCATATAAGCGTCCTGGATTCAGCAGGCCCTCCGGATCGAACATTTCCTTCACCTTTGTCATCATCCCAAAGTCGCTGCCAGGCTCGGACCGCGGAGGGTTTGCCGCGTAATGAGCGTAGATTACGGCGGAGGCCGCGCGTACAATCACAGGCACGTTGAGCCTGTCTGCCAGAGCGGGCATCTCCGTGAACTTCGCCGGAATTGGCACGACGCCTCCCTGCGGATTTGCGGCTAGATAACTCGGGGTGAATTGTTGAATCTCGTCCCAAACAGATTCCGGACAGATTTCCGCCCGGGGCAGCTCTCGTGCGTACCGATCGAGTGCTCTGTCATTTCCTCCGGCGTGAAGGAGGAGCCGCCAGCCCTCCGGCCAATTCACAATATCGAGCGCGGACGGCTGCAGAACGCTTTTGAGAATCCTGTCGCGTTCCGCGAATGCCTCGGCTGCTGTCTGAAACAGCATCGCAAACGTTCGTGATTGTTTGGGAATCGGAAAGACTTTGAAATTTACTTTGGCAATCGCCGCCAATGTTCCGAAAGATCCGACCATCAGCTTGGCCATATCGAGTCCGGCGACGTTCTTCACCACCATTCCGCCGCTCGAAACCAGCTTGCCATCGAGAGTCGCAAACGTCATGCCGATGATCATGTCGCGAGGTGTCCCGTACAGACGCCGCCGCGGACCACTCAGATTCGCTGCGACTACGCCGCCGACGGTTGAATCCGCCCAGCCGGGGTCGAGCGGCAGCATTTGCCCTTGTTCCCGGAGAATGCGTTCGAGTTCCGAGAATCGCATTCCGGCTTCGACGCTGACCGTGAGATCGCGCGGATCGTACTGAAGAAGCCGATTGAGCGCCCTGGTCGAGACGGTCACATCGGCCTGCCGCGGCTCACCGCCCAGGCGATCCTTCGAGAAATTGCCACCTAGGCGAATCGACCTGTGAGATGACGCAGCGGCCCGCAGCGACTCGGCAAGCTGCTCCGGGGTCTCCGGCAGGAAGGTCTCCATTTAGGAACCTCTATTATTACTGACCATGGCACGTCATGGTACACTGAAGCTTCCGAAGTGCTGAAGTGATCTCCCGCCGATCTTTGCTCGCATCTAGTGTGTGCCTGCCCGCAGTGCGCGCGCTGGGAGCCTCCATTGCGAAGCTGCCTGGCGCGGGTCCGAAGTATTCCACGCTTGCGATCGACCTGGTAAAACGGTCAAGCGTCATCGACATGCTCGGGCTGCTGACGCTGAATTACCGGAAGCAACTTCTTTGGGATGAGCAGCCACGCAGCTTTCAGGATGCCGATTTCGAGCGCTTGAAGGACTCCGGGATCAACGTGTTTCATCCGGCCGTCGGCTTCGTGGACGGGGATGTCTACAAGCAGAGCCTGCAAGACATTACCGGATGGAACTTGTTCATCGCCGGTCATCCGGATCGATTCTTCCGCGTGGATTGCCCGGCCGACCTCGAACGCGCCAAGTCTTCGGGTAAGATCGGTATCGTCATCGGGCAGCAGAATTCCGAGCACTTTCGAACCGTCGACGACGTTGACGCGTTCTACGCGCTCGGCCAGCGCGTCTCTCAGCTCACCTACCGCGACAATCGCATCGGCGGAGGGAGCGTCGATCCCAAGAACCTGGGTTTGACGGAATACGGCGGGCAGATCGTCGCGCGGATGAACGATCTGGGCATGGCGATCGACGTATCGCACTGCTCCGACCGGACGACGCTGGACGCGATTGAGGCGTCGTCCACGCCGGTTCTCGTGACGCACGCCAATTGCCGCGCGCTGGTTCCGGGCAGCGCCCGCTGCCGCACGGACGAAGCGATCCGCAAGCTTGCCTCCAAGGGCGGCGTGCTTGGGGTGACCATGGTGCGCTACTTTGTTGGTGGAGGCGGCGCCGTGACCATCGAGAATGTTCTGGACCACATCGACCATGTTGTAAAGGTCGCCGGCATTGAACACGTGGGGCTGGGAACCGACGAAGATCTCGACGGCCGCGACCACGGCGCCACGCCGGCGCGGAGAAACGATCTGGACGGAATCAATTACGCCACGAAGGTTTTCGAAATAACCGAAGGTCTCATTCGCCGCAATTACAGCGAGCAGAATATCGAGCTCATCCTAGGAAAAAACTTCGAGCGCGCTCTTTCGGCAATCTGGCGGGCTTAGATTAGCAGCGATACAGGCCGCGATTGAAGCGAATCCTGCTGCTGGTCACCATTCTCATCCTGTACGGGTCGCTGTATCCGTGGCGGTTTCATGCGAAAGCTCTTCCCGCCAGTCCGCTCTGGATGCTGCTGCACGCATGGCCGAGGCCGTTCCACCGGACCGATTTGCTTGACGGAGCCATCAATATCCCTCTTTACGTCCCGTTCGGAATGTTTTTCTTTCTCGCGATGAGCGAGGCTCGGCCGCGCGCAGTTCGCGCGGCAATGGCCGCGGCCGGCGCCATGCTGCTCTCCACGTGCGTGGAGCTTGCTCAACTGTTCGATTCCGGCCGAGTGACCAGTCTGTACGATGTCGTCTGCAATACCATCGGAGCGGTTATTGGAGTCGGGCTCGCGGGGAGTTTCCCTGGCGCGATCTCCGGAGCGATTAATGAAATCGAGTCGAAGGGCGCCTTTCGGCCAACATCGGCGCTGGCCCTGCTCTACCTCTGGGCCGGGGCTGAACTCTTTCCTTTCATTCCGTCGCTCCGCCTGAGCACTCTTCATGTGAAGCTGGCGATATTACGCCATCCGCAGAACTGGCCGAGCCGCGACCTCTTCGAAGGCTTCGCCGGTTGGCTTGCATTCGGACTCCTGGTGGAGGCGTTAGCGGGACGCTCAAAAGCCTTGCGGTGGGCGCCTGCAGCGCTGCTCGTGATTCCCTTTAAACTCCTGATCGCGGGCCGGACCATGACTGGCTCCGAAGTCGCAGGCGCGTTTTGCGGAATCGCCGCGTCGGCGCTGCTTGGCTCGTCATTGCGAACGAAGAGCGTGGCGGGATTGTTCGCACTGATCGCGATTGTTGCCGCGGGGCTCACGCCATTCCGATTCGTGAGCCAGCCCCAACACTTCACTTGGATTCCGTTTCTTCCGTTGCTCGAAGCGCCGTGGGAGTCGGTGTTCCAGATTCTGCTCGAAAAGAGTTATCTGTACGGATCAGCGATTTGGTTGCTACGGCAAGGCGGACGGGGTTGGCTCGCCAGCACTCTTATGGTCGCGATTCCGCTGGCGCTGGTCGAGGCGGTGCAGATTCATCTGCCAGGCCACACTCCTGAAGTGACCGATCCCATTCTTGCGATGTTGTTGGGCGCGAGCCTCATGCTCCTCGATCAGCGTAGGCCGAACGCGGCTGGAGATGCTCTACGCGCCTGAATCGGATAACTCTTCGGGTTCCGGCTCTTCGGACGGCGCGGGCCCGGCTTCCTTGCGCGCTTGCTCGAACAAAAGATTGAGTGTTTTCTCGGTCCGGATATTCGCGGCGATGCGGTTGAGCGCGCCTTCCTTCTGCAACTTTGCCCGTGTCACCGCGACAGCCTCGCGCTGCCGCCGCGCGATCTGCTGGACCTCGCGATCGACTTCTTCCTGCGTAGGCGAGATGGCTTCCCGTTCCGCGATTTTATCCAGAAGCAGTGAGGCCTTCACGTCGCGGGTGGCGCGGTCCTTTTGCGAGTCCCGAACCTTCTGCCAATCCAGTTTGAGGTCCTTGGTGTCCATGCCCTGCGCCATCAAGGCGCGGAGCTGAT
>JASHRP010000045.1 GCA_030037375.1 Bryobacteraceae bacterium
CGCGATTTGAGCTGGTCCTTGCGAACTACTTCGACGCCTCGTTAGGTCCCAAGGCAGCGCAGGAGGTGTTGTACCGGGATTTTCAGACAGGGGAGTCCAAGCGGGAACAGCTAGAGTACTTTCATTTCAGCGTCGAGTCGGAGCGCTTTCCGTTCGCGGAGGGCGTATTCGACGTGGTCCTTCTGTGCGAAATTATCGAGCATTTGCAAAACGATCCCGCAGCCGTTCTGACGGAAATCCATCGCGTGCTGAAGCCGGGAGGGACGCTGGTTCTGACGACGCCGAACGTGAACCGGCTGGAAAACGTGACGCGGATGGTGGCGGGGGCGAATATCTACGATCCCTACTCCGGTTACGGCCCGTACGGCAGGCATAACCGCGAGTACAACAAGCACGAGCTCAATCTGCTTTTGAGTTACTGCGGCTTTGAAGCCGAGGCGATGTTCACGGCGGATGTTCACGAGAACAACGCGCCCAACTACAGCGCCGTCAAGCCATTAGTTCCGCTCCTCAAATTTCGCGAATCCGACCTCGGGCAATACATCTTTATCCGGTGTCACGCCAGCCGCGCGCCGGGCAAGAAGCGCCCCTCCTGGCTGTATCGCAGCTACCCGCCCGACCAGTTGGAATAACTCGCGCGGTTCGCGCCGGGCCGCATTTCCCGATGCGTTAGAATACAAGCGTCACTTAGGAGGAAAGCGATGCCACTGCAGGTCTGCATGGGTGCGTCGATGATGTGCACGATGGGCATGGCGCCGAGCTCATTGGTGGTGCTTCCCATCAATCGTGTAATGACGCAAGAGGTGCCAGACGCCAACATCATGGACCACATCCCGATGGTCAACATCATGCCGTTCGGAATGTGTATGTCGCCCGCGAATCCGGAGGTAGCCGCCGCGACCGCCGCCGCGATGGGAGTGCTGACGCCCATGCCCTGTATTCCAGCGACGCCCTCACCCTGGGTAGCGGGTGCACCTACCGTTTTACTAGCCGAGCAGCCGACACTCGACAATATCTCCCAGTTGATGTGCATCTGGGGCGGCGTGATCACGTTCGAAACCGCGGGCGAGATGACTGTCAACGTACCCTAAGGGATGGTAACGTGCTTCCGAAACCGCCATCTCTGCCCCCACTTAGTGCGCAATTTCAGAGTTCGTTCACGCCTCCGAAGCTGAGCGTGCCCGGAGCGCCATCTGCTCCCTCGGCTCCGCAGCCGGCCTCCGCGCCATCTGCTCCGTCGGCGCCACAGGCTCCATCGGTATCCGGAGCGCCATCGATGCCACAGGCGCCTTCGCTGCCGGGGACGCCATCGGCGCCCACGCCGCCGTCAGCGACGCCGCCGCCCGCGCCAGCGACTCCAGCGGCGCCGACTTCACAGTCGTGGGGTTACTGCCGTTCGTCGAGCGGTCAGACGCGCATCGACTCAGGCAATCAGTCGATCATCAACAATCCGCAGGCCGGGCAGACGATCCGGCTGGACCATGTGAATCAAACCGCCCAGATTTTCCCTTCCGGACAGGCTCCGAACATGCCTTCGATGCCCGGATCGGCTCCCACATTGACTCCTCCAAATCCGCCGATCAACGTCCAGGACCTAGGAACAAAATCAGTCGCGGGACAAATGGCCCAGGGGAAGTTATACACGTACGCGATGCCAAAGCCGCCAGGGGTTCCGCAAGCGCCGAGCACGCCCCAAGCTCCAAGCGCACCGCAAGCTCCCAGCGCGCCACAAGCACCGGGAATGCCACAAGCCCCAAGCATGCCGTCGGCTCCGGCGTTGCCGCAACTGAAAACGGTCGAGGTGTGGAATAGTCCGCAGCTTCAGATGCCGGTGGCGAGCCGCGTTACCACGCCAATGGGAACGCAAACCACGCTGCCGCAGCAGATCACTCCTGGGGAACCGTCGCCGTCGCAGTTCCAGATCCCGCCGGGATATAAGATCATCCCGCCGCCGTCTCTTTCGCCGCCCTCGATTCCCAAGCCATCGATTCCGAAGCCGCCCTCGCCGCCATCAATTCCGAGTCCGCCTTCGACGCCGTCGATTTGAGGACTGCCTTACTTGGCTACGTCGGCGACGCAACTCATCGCGGACAGGTAGCCTTTTTGGAAGACGGGCGGCGACGCGCCCATATCGAGGTCCAAGCGAATTGTGAGGGGATTGCCGTTCGCCAACCGTGTGATCTGATCCCCGCTCCTAAGTAACCATTCGAGGTTGCTAGTAGAACCCGGTCCCGCTGGCTTATCGGCCTTCGCAAGGAATCTGAATATGCCCCATAGACCGGGAAACGTCTGCCAGGTGGTTTCCAGGCCCCCGACTTTCGCCACGGCTTTAACGCCGGAGGAATCGCCGGGCCAATTGAATTGTTTGGCCGTGCCGTTACCGCCGTTGGAGGTGAGGTTCTGACCATCGATCGTCAGGTTAATCCCCTGGATTCCCTCGGAGCGGACGGGTTTGAGCGAATAGGTAAAGTGCAGATCGCCGGAACCGTACAATGCGCCGGAAAATGCAGCCATCCGGTTAAAGAAACTGACGAAAGCCGGAAGCAACGTGGGACTGCCGCTAGCCGCAGGCACGTAAACGCCGCCTTGCTTCGGCAGGAGTTTTTGCAGGTTTTGATCGTAGAATTTCCATAGCGAGCCATCCATCGGCTTGAAGATGGCGTTGATGTCGGAGATGCTGGCCTCGTTGGCGCTGGCCGCGTTAAACGGATACTTGGTCATCAATGCGCGAAGATCGGTACAAAGACTCTTACCGCCCTTATTCAGCGCCGCCGCACCCAAACCCTTCACCAGCGGCTCGACGTAGGCGATGGGAGCCTCGATGAGCGACTGCACCGTACCGGCCATCGGGTCCACGCCGAAACTCTGCGCCATTCCACCGGTAACCACCTTCGCGGCAGTAGCGCTGTTCGCCGCTTGAAGGACGTTGGGGTCGTTCGGGTCGGAACTCGTGATCTGGCCCAGCGCAACTTGCAGCGCGAGCAACGCCTTCATGTAATCCTGATTGGGCGGCCCGACGTATTGATCTCCGCAAGAGGGCTGAACGACGCCGAGAAGGGGCTTGAAGGACTTTGCGATTTCCGAGTCCGCGCCCACATTTTGCGCGGCCATGCAGAACATAGCGAGCAAGGGCGATTGCGGACTAGAGGTGACTTGGAGCTTCTTGGCGGCATCAGGGACGCTATCGTATCTCACCACCGTGGTTTGCTTCAGGTAGTCCCGCCATTGAGCGACAAAATCGTTGCTATAAAGCGTCTGAAGATCGCTTTCGAGCTTGGCGCGGTCGCCAATCGCGGCCGATTGATCGCCCAGGACCCATTGCTCGCCCGCGAAATACCGGTCGGCGTGCTTGATCGCGTCCTGCATCGCGGCCCAGCCGGCCTTGGTGTACGCGCCGGCTACCTCACGAGTATTCACCACCGTTTGGGCCGAACCGGGAAATTTCTGGTTGAAAATCAACGACGGATTGTTCTTGTTCACTTCCGTGAGCATGAACCGGTACACTCTCTCGGTTCCGGCGAACTGCGCTAGGTACCTGCGGGCGCGACTGATCGCGGAGGCGTCATTGTCGGCGGAGAACGGGTTTTCGAATCTCAATTCATCACTATAAAAATCGAACTGCTTGCGCACGAGTTGCGCGCGCGCTGCATCCACGTTCTTGCCCGCCTCCCAGCGCGAGTAAAGCACGGGGGATAGATAGAGCTTGGTGCTCTTGTCGTGGTTCGAAGTCGTGATCAGGTAGGATTTGAGACTGTCGTATGGATACTGATACGAATCCGCTGGACCCGGACTAGACGGCAAGGATAAAAGATTCACAACCAAGCCGGTCTGTGTTGAGCTGAACAGAAGCTGGAAGAAACGGCGGAAATAAACTTTGCGGGCTTTTGGATAGATTTCTTGCCCGCTATACAATCCCCAGCGATAGCTCAGCGGCGCGCCTTCACGATTGTAACGCCCGATGGTCTCGAGCGACTGACGCAGGGCGTCGAGCTTGGTGAGATCGTCGAGCGAAGGAATCGGCGGCGGAGTCGCGGTATCGAGCTTGATCGCCGCCGCAGCTTCCCGAGCGGTGGCCTGCAGATCGCTATTCTGATTGAACGATACGGTCCATGCGATCGACAGAAAGAGACCCAGAGCCGCGGCGCAGGCCAGCAGCGCCAGCTTCAGCCGGCTGGTGGTCACGGTCAACGCGCTCCGGCCGAGAGCGGTTTCGTCGGCCAGGATCACCTGTGCGAACAGTTGCTTCAAAAAGAGCCACTGCGGCACTTTGCGGACGGCGGAGCTTTCGGCCTGCAATGCAGCGCCAGGGTCGGGACCGAGGCGAAAGACGCCGGTCGCGCCGGTGTCCGGACCCATTGCGCGCTTTGCCACCACAGGGGTAGGCGCAACGTCGCGCACCATGATTGGACGGACTCCAGAGAAATAGAATCCGCGCAGGAAAGGGGCGGCGGTCAACTGGCTGGGGCGGCAAACGTCCAGCAGGAAGGCCGCAAGCAAATTGCGAATCTTACGAAACTCGCGGGGAAATTCGTAAGCCCCGGGCAATCGCTGCACGTCGCCTTCGCGGCCCAGGAAAGCCGTGCGGTGCTCGGCAAGGGAGAAATAGATCCGGTCCAGAGCAGCATTCAATTGCGCCGTCTGCTCCTCGTCGTAGGCTCCTTTGTTAACCCGCGCGGACAAGGTCGCGCCCAAGACCTGGACCGATTCGTCGTTGGTTAGGGTTTGGAAATAGTCGGTGAAATAGGGGACCCGGTCCAGCTTGGTGAAGAGAACGTAGACCGGCAAGCTGATGCCCAGAGTCTGGGAAATGGTCGCGAGCCTTTCCCGCATTTCGCGAGCCAAGGCCGCAACACCCTCCGGACTGCGTGCCCGTATCAGTTCCTCACAATCGAAACACACCAGAGCGGCCCTTGGCGATTGGGCGCCCCTGCGAGTGGCTCCCTGCAGCGGCCCGGGGCGCATTCGCTGAATCAGCTTGGTCCACTGTCCGGCATCGGCAAGCGCCGCGGCTCCGGCTTCGAGGAAAACCCACTGCCGCGCGAACCAGGCGTTCACGAAGCGCGTGGGAGCGATGATGTTGCCTTCCTGATAAACCTGGCCGGCAAGCAACTCAGGCGCAAGCCCGGATTGCAAAATCGTGGTCGTTTTGGTCGCGCCGCGCGAGCCAAGCATCAGCAGCGCGGGAAGGCTCGCGAACCGCGCGTTCTTGCCCAAATTGGAGGATCGCAGCCGCTCCTCGGCTTCGCTTAGTAACTGCCCAAGCTGATCGTCGGACTTGCTGGAACCCGGTTCGGCAGTTTCCTTTTTCGCTGCATCTTCGGCTCTCTTTTCGGTCCACAGATAGGCGCCAGCGGCCACAACGCCGATCAAAGCCAATCCGCCGAAGAGGATCCAAAAATTGATGCCCGTGATTCCTAACAGCTTGGGGACGAGAAACGCAATGCCCAGATAGACCACCAAGGCTGCGCCAGCTACTTTAGCTTTATTCGAAAGCTCCTGAGACATGGCTAGATTCCCGATGACCCGAGAGAGATCTTAAACGCGATAAACAGGATCAGCGCCAGGCCCAACAGAGACGAGGCGGCGATCGTCAACCATTTCAGCCTGGGATCTCCCTTGGCGGGCGCTGCGATTTCACCCTGCGGCGCCCAATCCGGCGAGAGCCAAGAGTCGCCGCGAATGTGCCGAATTTTCGCGGCGATCGATTCCGCTACCGCGCGCAGCTCTCCCTTACCCATCACGGTGTACTTCCCACCATAGCCAAGGAGGATGCACAACAGGTAGACCTCCAGAATGTCCGCCAGAACGCTGGAATCCGGTTGCGCCATGAGATTGTCGACGTTGCTAAAAAAGACTTCGCCGGCCTGATGCCCTCCAAACACTTCCTGTTGCAGGGGCCTGCGTGGCCAGTCCGCGAATACGGGATTGCGCGAATTAAGGATCGATTCGTCGAGCAGCGCGATCACGGCGAACATCGCCAGGCGCACGTCGTCCCGTGAATAGCCGCGTTTGGTTCCTTCTTCGTTGGCGAGAACGAACTGTTGCCGCATCTCAGCACGAAAAACCTCCGGGTCCGCGACCTTTTCCCGGCTGGCTCGGATTCGTTCGATGGCCGTGAGCGCCTCTTGAAACACCAGCGCCAAATTGTCGTATTGTCTGTCCGGTTGCATAAACGGAGTCTCAGGACTCGAGAACCGCGAGAAGCTGAATATCGGGTTTCGGAATGTCTCCCGGCACGTAGATCCCAACGCCCTTGGTGGTGACGATGTGCTCCCAGAACGGGCCGCTCTTGTTGACGCGGAAGTACTGCGTCGCGACACGCGCGGCGATCGCCGGCGGAGGAACTGGCACGTGAGCCAGCGGCAAGCCAGGCAGAGCTCGCTTGACCAACTCACCGACGAATTTCTCCGAGCAGAGCTTCACAAGCTGAGGGACCTTCTGGATCAAATCCACGTCGCCCATGTCCGCGCGAACCGCGAGATACCAGGACGAATTTCCGAAGCAACGTTGATCGGTGACTTGCCCTGCGTAGTAATAAGCCGCCGTGGAATGCAGCGGGATCGAAAGGCAATTGGTGGGAATGATCAGCTCCAGATGCTCCCGGATGTGACGGTCGAGGGCATCGAAGCATTCGTCTGGATGCAGGTGGTCGTAGGCGGGGAGCGTTCTCGGATGGGAGGCTAGCGCAAACGTGCAGAGCGCGCCGGCAAGGCGCGAAAGCTCGATATACAATTCCTGCGGATGACCGCGCTTCGAGAAATAAAAGTGTCGAAGCGGAGACAGGCTGGCGTTCACCGTATGGAGAAACCAAAAGCTGGCAATCTCGCGGGTGGAGAACCCGATGGCGCCCGCCAATTCCGCGGCCCGCGTCAGGCCGGCGATCTTCTCCTCCATCAACTCAATCAGCGGTCCAAGCAGGTTCATCAAGCGGGGACTGGCGCTGATCTGAAGCGTCGGACCGATGAAATTCGGATCGAAGACGAACTTTCCCGAACCGGAACGCATCACGCGCGCGATGGGGAGGGTCATCAAATCGTCGGTCTGTTCGGTTTCGAAGATGATCCTAAGGTTCTTGCGTCCGATCCGGATCTGCTTCTCGTCTTGGCCGGTGGTGTCGTCGTGAAGCGTCTGCGTCTCGGCGATGTACCGGTAGCCGTCCGGCTCCGCCAACGGGGTAAGGGCGCAGTTTACCCCGTTGTTCTTACGCCAGGGGAGCGCGAGCATGACGGTCAGCCGATTGCTAGCCGGCGAGATGACCGACGCGACGTCGCGCGGCGGAGGCAGTTGATCCGATTCAGGCATGTGAAATGCCGTACCGTCGGGCATGATGCCGCGGGCATGAAGAATCGCGACCGTGCCGTTGCTCAAGGCCTCCTCATCCAACGCGTACCCGGTCACGCCGTAAGTGCCGTCCCACAGCGCCTCCGTAACGAAGTGAATGGAGTCCTCGAAGTAGCGGCTTTGGGCCTGGAAATGGTGCGGCCCAAGGTACATGCCCTCGGCCCACACTACCCGTGAAAGATTCTTCATGGTCAGGTTATAGCCCGCCGGATAATAATACTAGCATCCCTATTGTATGTGGTGAAATAGGATACAGTCATGAACCTGTTCGACGGTTTGCAGCTCCTTGAGCAGATCAAGGACGGTGAAGTCAAGAGTTATCTGGCAGCCGATCCTCCTCGAGGCCGCAACTTGCTGGTTCACTGGATCTCCGTGGACGCGGGCTCGGAGGTTCGCGAGCTGCTCGAGTTGGTGGACGGGCTTCCATCGGCGGGCCGATTCCTGATTCTGGAAGCGGGAATTCGGGACGGCCGCATTTACCTGATCACCGAGAACCCTCCGCAATTTCCAGGCTTGAAAGAATGGTTGCTCTCAGCCGGACGCTCGTTGGCGGCCGCTGGCCAAGCACAGGTTCCGGAGCGAACCGCAGAGATGCCCATTCCCGAAACGGCCGGGGCGCAGCCCGAGCAGTCCGCTCCTGTGCCCGTCGCGGCGGGTGTTCCGGTAACAACGTCTGTGGCGCCGGTGAACGCGCCCCCGGCTTCGAGCCCTGCTCCCGCTCCGGGAGAGTTTACTCGACTGTTCGAAGCGCCAACGTTTCCCGCAGCCCAGCTTCCCGTTGTGACGCCGGTTGTGCCACCGCCTGCTGCTCCACCTGCTACTTTTCAACCCCCGCCTGTACAAGCTCCGACGGCGCCACCTCCGGTATCGCAACCCGCATCCGCGCAGCCGGGCGAATTTACGCGACTGTTCGCGAGGCCGGAAGCACCACCGGCGCCGCCTCCGTTGGTGCAGCCCGTTCAGTCGCCGCAGCCCGTGCCGTCATCGCAGCCGCCGGGCGAGTTCACGCGCGTGTTTCAGGCGGGATCGCTCCAAGCCTTGGGCGCTCAGGGTTTGGGCCCGCAAGCTCCAGCTACGCCCACCGTACCCGTGCCCAAGCCGGCGCCTCCCAAAACCGAACCTGGCGAGTTCACGCAGTTCTTCCAGAGCCCTGGCCAGCCGAAAGCTCCCGCTCCCCCGGCATCCATCCCTGGCAAGCCGGCAGACCACGACTTTACGAAGTTCTTGCAATCGCCCCTGGCAACGCCGACGCCGTCAACCGCAAACGACGATTACTTCTCGAAGCCCGAAGTGAAAGCGCCCGCGGGACAGGGTGCAGGCGAATTCACGCAAATTTTTGGAAGACCCGGCGGTCCGCCTGAGGCCCCGCAGTCAAGGGAAGCTACCGGCGTTTTCAGCAAGCCGCCCGCGGCGCAACTGGGCCAGGGCCCCAGCGAGTTCACTCGAATCCTAGGTCCGCAATCCGTGCCTGCGGCCCCCGAACCCGCGCCCGCGCCGCCCAAACCAGTTGCGGCGAAGCCCGCCCCGGCGGCTCAGAAGAACCTGTTGCCCTTGATTCTGATCCTGGCGGTCCTAGCCGTGCTAGCGCTGGTTCTCGTCTTCCTATTCATCCGCAAATAGGCGCCCGGTATTTAAACTTACTGAGCCTGCGGGAAAAGAACGATCAATTCGACCTGCGGATTCGGAAAATCTGCGGGGATATGAGCCGCGAAATTCCGCGCCCGAATGATCGACTCCCACGCACCGCCGGATTGGTTCAAGCTGAAGTACTGGTAATTCATTTTCACGGGAATTGAGTTCGGCGGCGAGGAAACGTGTGTCAACGGAACGCCTTTGAGCGCCTGGCGCACCAGCAGCTCGATGTGCGTGGCGGATGCGACCTTCAGCAGCTTCGGAACCTTGTCAATCAACTCCGCTTGCTTCAATTCGGAATTAATCGCCAGATACAAACGGGTGTTGTTGAGGTATTTATCCTCGGCGAGCGCGGTCGCATAGATCGACGGCTGCACTTGTTTCAAGGCAAGCGACACGAAATTGCTTGGCACCACCGTTTCCAGCAACAAGCGGATCTTGGAGTCCAACTCCGAAAAGCAGAAGGACAGATTGTCGTGATCGTACTTAGGCAGATCGCGCGCGTGGACTTCGGTTGAAAACGTAGTCAGCGGGCCGGCCAGGGAGAGCATGGTGTGGAACACGCGTTCGGGATGGCCTTTAGCCGCCTGGAAGAAGTGATTCAGCAGCGGGAAGCTCGAGTTGATGGTATACAGCAGCCAAAAGTTGGCGATATCGGATGCCGTGAAATTTGCCAAGGCTTGGTTCTTTTGGCGGCGGTTCCCGGAGAGCTCGCTGATCTTGGCCGCGAGAATCTCCACCAGGCGGCGGACAATCGACACAAGGTATTCGCTGGCCTGAAAATCCACAAGCGGCGCGACGAAGGTGCGGTCGAGCTGATACGCGCCGGACTGAGTGCGCTGCACCCGGGCGACGCGCATCGCGGAGGTTCCCTCGCGGACCTCGCTCTTCACCATCAGACGCAGGTTCTTGCGGGCGACTTGGATCGGTTTCTCCGACTGTCCGGTGTTCTCATCGCGCATCATCGAGACTTCAGCGTGGTAGCGCGTCTCGGCATTGAGCTGAACGCCGGAGACGTTCAACCCACGATCGCGATGACGCGGCACGGCCAGGAAAACGTCCACGGTGTCCTGATCCATTTCGTAGCAATCGACCAGCGATTTCGGCGGCGGGCAAGCGTCGGATTCGGGACAATCGAACAACAGGCCGTCCGCGAACATCCCCGCCGTCCGCGTCAGCGCAAACGTCCCTGAGCCGAGAGCCGCATGATCGATTTCCAAGCGTTGAAATCCCCACGGACGGAAGTTCAGCGATTCCGTATGGAATTGCAAAGTGTCTTCAATGAACCGGTCCTGGCATTGAAGATGCTGCGGCGTTAGAAACGTGCCCTTGGCCCAGATGACGGGCTGCAATCGCCTCATATCCCCTCTACGATATCTCAGGTACGAGCGCCGGCACAGCACTAGCGAGAAGTTCGCGGCACGCCGAGCGCGCGAAAGGGTAAGCTATTTCAGAGCGAGGTCGGACAATGCCATCGAATTCCTCTAGTTCCGTTCTATTGGACGTGAACGCCGGCGATCCCGCGGATCGCCCGCAGCCCTGGCCGGTGGAAGCCGCTTCGGACGATCCATTCCGTATTCTCATCCTCGGAGATTTCAGCGGGGGCGAAAGCCGTCCGCCGCTCGCTTCCCGCATCCCGCAAGAAATCGATCGGGACAACTTCGATGAGGTGCTCGCAAGGCTGGGTGTCCAGGTGGCTCTGCGATTCGGCCCGGATGCGGCCGTGCGGCTGAAGTTTCGGGGGCTTGCCGATTTCGAGCCGGATTCTATCTTCGAGCGTTGCGAACTGTTCCATGGAGCCGCGCCGGCGCAAGCAGGCAGCGAAGCGCGGCGCCAGTCGACACGGCACGAAGAAATTGAGGAGCGCGGCTCGCTGGAATCCGACGCTGCCCGAATCACGTCGGGGAGCCTTCTCGACGATATCGTGGCGGGCACGGATGTTACTGGGCGAGCGAAACCGAAAGACGATCTGCAGGCGATCGTGGACCGCTTGGTTGCCCCGCACCTTGACCGGTACTCACCGGAGGATCGCTCCAACCGCGACCGCGCGCATTCTGCTGTCATGCGAGCCGTCCTGCACGATCCTCAATTTCAGGCTCTCGAATCCGCATGGCGCGCGCTCGATATGGTGGCGCGCGGCCTGGATACGGATGGCGCACTGAGCATTCACATCCTCGACGTGACTAAGGCGGAACTGGATCGCGGTCTGAAGGATCTGGCTCCGCGGCTGGCCCCGCGGGAGCCCTGGGCGGTAATCGTTTGCAATTTCGTGTTCGATCGCTCGGCAGGCGACGTCGCGTTGCTTAAACGGCTGGGAGACCTCGCGGTTCGCGCTGGCGCGCCGGTGATCGCCGAGTCGGCGCCCCCAGACGAGGATTCGGAGAGTCCGGAATGGCGCACGCTGCGTGGTTCGCCGGAAGCGCGCTGGCTGGGCCTCGCGCTTCCTCGGTTTCTGGCCCGCGTGCCCTACGGAAAGGCCACGTACGAAATTGAGAAATTCGCCTTTGAAGAGGTTGAAGGCGCGCCGGAGCATCGTGATTTTCTGTGGGCGAATCCGGCGTTTGCGTGCGCGTTACTGCTAGGCCGCGCCTTCGAGGAATACGGCTGGAAGTTTCGCCCGGGCGCGGTCAGGCAGATGAGCGGCTTGCCCTTCTGCGCGTTCGAGGTGAACGGGGAAATGCGGTCACAGCCTTGCGCCGAGATTCTGCTAACCGACCATCAGATCGAATACATTCAGGAGCAGGGCTGCATGGCCCTCGCCCCCATGAAAAACAGCGATGTCGCGATGCTGGTGAGATTTCAATCCATAGCCGACCCCGTGACCGCGCTCGCCGGGCGTTGGAAGATCAGTTGATTTCGACGATCGGCGAGCCCTGAATCGAGATACCCGACGGACCTAGCGTGATCGAGTTCGCGCCGCAGGTGATCGTGATTTGCTGGTTGGCTGTGATGCTAATCGATCCTGTTACGTTGATCGTCTGATTTTGGCTAACCGTAAGCGTGTCGTTTTGGGTGACGGTCCAACTGCGATTCTGGCTGACGGTTCCGGTCTCATTCTTCGTTACGCTCTCGGTCCGGTTACCGCTGATGGTGACAGTCTCGTCGTTTTGAACCGTGCGGCTTTGGTTGTGCTTGACCAGGATGTTAAGGTCCTTCTGAGCTTGCAGGTAGACCTCCTCGTTCGACATCTTGTCTTCGAAGCGCAGTTCGTTGTAGTCGGAGCTTCCTCCGCCGGGTGAACTGCGGCTCTGGAAGGTGCTGCGCGTTGAATTGGCCGGCAACGCGTAAGGGACCGTTTGCTGCTCGTTATAAACACGCCCCACAATCAACGGCCGGTCCGGATCGCCTTCCAGGAAATCGACCACGACTTCCTGGCCGATGCGCGGAATCCAGATCCCGCCCCAGCTCTTCCCGGCCCAGGGTTGCGACACGCGGATCCAGCATGAACTGTTTTGGTCTTTTTGGCCTATGCGATCCCAAAAGAACTGCACCTTGACCCGTCCGTATTGATCGGTGAAGATCTCTTCGCCGCTGGGTCCCACGACAACCGCGGTCTGCGTTCCATGCACGATTGCGCGTGGCGTTATTCGCGGAGGACGGTACTGAACCGTCGCCGGAAAACATTCGAAGCTATTGCTGTAATTGTCTTGTCCCTCAGCCATGCCGCCGAATAAGCTGGCTTGGACCGCCCGATGGCTCACGGAGAGCAAAACGTAAGTAGAGTTCTGGTCCGTCTGCTCGTGATTCGTCAACGTGAATTTATACCCGGAAGCAAAAGACCGGCATCCGCTCTCTCCTTGCGCCGTATCGTAGCCGGCTTCCTCCTCTTCCATGCGGAGCTTTGTCAGCGGCTCACCGTCGCCTTTGGTCAAATATTCTCCCGGATAATCGAAGAATTCGTAATTCGTGGCCTGGTCGATGGAGAGAACTGTCGTCTCGTTCGCAAGCAGACTGGTTGTCGGCGTCTCGAAGTTGTAATCGGTCTGGGTCCACTTACCGGAGCGGTATTGATAATGGCGCTCCCATGCGTATACCGAATCTTCGCTGTGGATGCCGCCGCGCGTGAGCTCCATCGGCACGGTGGATTGATAATCGCAGTTCTGCGGCACGGTGGAGCTATCCCCGATCACCATCACGTGCTTCCCGTTTGAGTGTTGAAAGAAATAAAACATTCCTTCTTTTTCCATCAAACGGGAGATGAAGTTGAACGCAGTTTCGCGATATTGTACGCAATAATCCCACGCGTTATGCGTGCCACTGAGTTTGAATTGGTAATCGTTAAAGCTCAGATTCGAAAAAATCTGCTCCATCACTTGCTGGACCGTCATCTGCTGAAAGATGCAGCAGTCGGTGGTGCGTGTGAGAAACCAGGTCCACGGTACGATCCGGAGCTCGTACTCGAAGAATACATGGCGCGGCGGGCGTCTCGGCAGCTTGGCGAAGTGCGAGACGAACCCATCGAAGTACCGCTGGGTGGAATCGTCGGCTTGCAGAATAGACAGAGTCACCCGCTTACCGACGATGTCCTGGGCGGAAATCGAGCCATTCTCGGAAGCCAGCTCGACCCGGTATTCGTAGAGGCGCGAAATGCTTTCCGTACCCTCAAACAACCGCGGCACGAGTACGTCCGGGCCGAGCGGCGTGGTGATTTGGATTAATCGATTCGCTTGTTTAAGGTCCGCCACGTGAGTGTCCTAAGCGTATACGAACTGCCCGTTCTCTCCAATCGTTACCCGGATCGACGATAGCTTTTGGCCATCGGCAAGACCGGCTAAAATGCGGCGTGAGATGTCGGGGAGCAAGGTATTCGTCAGGATGTTGTCGACGTTGCGGGCGCCGCTCTCCACTTCCGTGCAGCGGCTGGCGACTTCATTGAGCAGCGCTTCATCGTAAAGCAGCTCAATCCGGTGATTTTCTAGAAGGCGGCGCTTGATCTTTCCGAGCTTCAGACGGATGATCTGCTTCAGCGCCTCGTCGCGGACGGGGTAGTACGGAATGATTACCATGCGCCCGAGGAACGCGGGTTTAAAAATCTTGTTCAGGTCCGGCTTGATGGCCTTGATCAAGCCATCGGCCGTCGGCATGGTCTCTGGATCGGCCGTCAGCTTAGCGATCTGATCCGTGCACGCGTTGGTGGTCAGCAGGATGATCGTGTTCTTGAAGTTGATCTCGCGTCCTTCTCCGTCTTCCAGGATGCCCTTGTCGAATACCTGATAGAAGAGCTCCAGAACGTCGGGGTGCGCCTTCTCCACTTCATCGAGCAGCACCACTGAGTACGGCCTCCGCCTCACGGCCTCGGTGAGCACTCCGCCCTCGCCGTAGCCGACGTAGCCGGGAGGCGAGCCCTTCAGGGTGGAGACGGTATGCGCTTCCTGAAACTCCGACATATTGATCGTGATCAGGTTGCGCTCTCCCCCGTAGAGCAGGTCGGCCAGCGAGAGAGCGGTCTCGGTTTTTCCGACGCCGCTCGGTCCCACCAGCATAAATACGCCGACAGGCTTGCCCGGATCGTCGAGACTGCTCCGCGACGTGCGCACCCGCTCCGAAATCAAGTGCAGGGCATGATCCTGTCCGATCAGCCGGCGGCCGAGATGCGATTCGAGCTCAAGGATCATCGAGATCTCGTCCTTGAGCAGCTTCCCGACCGGGATGCCGGTCCATCCGGAAATCACTTCGCCGATGATCTGTGCGTCGACGCACACTCGCATCAAAGGGTTTTCGCCTTGGATCTGATCCAACTTGCTCTGGAGTACCGACATCTCTTCCCGGGCTTGCGTGGTTTCGGCCGAGCCCGAGGTCGCCTGCGCGGCGGCAGCGCCGGCGGCCAAAGCGCTACCCTCTAGTTTGGTCCGCAACTCGCGAATTTTTCCGACCAGATCGCGGATCTCTTTCCATTTCTCCTGTAACACCGCAAGCTTAGCCTGCACGTCCGCTTTGCTCTTGGCAATCTGCGCGAGACGTTCGGCGTGGTCCGTGCCGACCGCCGATTCGCGGGTGAGCACACGCTCCTGCACCTCGAGCGAGTCAAGCTGGCGGGTCAAATCCTCAATCGGGGCGGGCGTCGCCTCCTGGCTCAAGGAAAGCCGAGCGCACGCCGTGTCGAGCACGCTAACGGCTTTATCGGGGAGTTGGCGTTCCACCAAATAGCGATTGGACAGATGCACGGCCGCGGAGACCGCTTCGTCCAGAATGCGGACGTTGTGATGTTTCTCCAAAGCTCCGACGATGCCGCGCAGCATCACCACGCAATTGTGCTCGTCCGGCTCGTCGACCTTCACCACCTGGAAGCGACGCGTGAGAGCGGGGTCTTTTTCGAAATATTTCTTGTACTCGGACCACGTCGTGGCTGCGACGGTGCGCAGTTCTCCGCGCGCCAGCGCCGGCTTTAAGAGATTAGCCGCGTCGTTCTGTCCGGCTTGTCCGCCCGCGCCGATCATCGTATGAGCTTCGTCGATAAACAGAATGATCGGAGTCGGCGACGATTTGACCTCTTCGATAAGGCCCTTAAGCCGGTTCTCGAATTCGCCTTTGATCCCGGCCCCAGCCTGCAGCAGCGCGAGGTCAAGGCTGCGAACGGTCACGTTCTTCAACGGCGGCGGAACGTCGCCGAGGGCTACGCGCATCGCGAAGCCTTCGACCACAGCCGTCTTGCCGACGCCGGCTTCGCCGGTCAGGATCGGGTTGTTCTGCCGCCGGCGCAACAGGATGTCGATAAGCTGGCGGATCTCGAAATCACGCCCCAGAACCGGATCGATCTTTCCTTTTTTTGCCCGATCGGTTACATCGACGGTGAACTGATCGAGATTCGGCGTCTTGCCGCTGCCCTTGGGCGTAGCCGGGGAGTCCTCGCCACCCGCCGCCGCGGTTGATTCCTCGCTTGAGCCGGCGGTGATGTTCGCAAACTCCTTCTCCAGCGTCGCGACGTCGATCTTCTGAAGCTCGCGGCTGGATTCATGCGCTTGCCGCGCCAGCTCCTCGTTCATGACCATCGCGAGAACAGTGTGACCGGTACGGATTCGCGACGCTCCGAAGGTGAGCGAGCCGATGTTCCACGCCTCCGACAGCATCTTGACCAGAGACGGGCTCAGCGACGGCGTACGCGCATTCCCGGACTTCAGTCTGTCCAAGCTGCGGTTTAGCTCCGTCGCAAGCCGGCTGCGATCGATCTCGAAGCGCCGGAGGATCGGCAGGAAATCGCCGTCCTGAACGTCCAGCAGCTTCAGAAGGTAATGCTCAATCTCGATCGCATAATGCGTTCGGGACAGGCAAAGCCCAGCGGCGGCTTCCACGCTTTTGCGGGTCGCGTCGTCGAGCTTGCCGATCAAAGACTTTAAATTCACGGCCATCTTTCATTCCTCCCGATATTTCTCAAAGCGGCAGAATCGTTTCCCCGGGATCGCGATCCATGGGTTTGGTTCGCGACCAGGTAATCCATCCCAGGCGCGGCCCGGAATCCCCTTCCGCGCCCAGCTCACATAGGGGAACGTCCCGCCGGTCAAGGATCAATTGCACTTCAAAATCGATTTCGTTTTCCGCATAGAACTGGACGATCGCGCGTAGCGGAGCGTAGGCGGAGCCGCTGGGCAGGAAATCCAAGTACCGCTCCATCGGAAGCGGACCGATCCGCAAGCGCACGCGCCCCTGCGTATCCCAAACCTCATCGCCCACGACCGCGCCCCGGCCGAGCTGCTCGGAAAGGTCAGCGCCTTCCTCCATGCAGAACTGCGTTGACTCGTCGAGCTTGTACCACCCGCCGACAAACTGCTGCACTTCGACCGGAACCTCAAACAGATCCGCGATCACGTTCTCCAGATTCGCGGCGCATCGCGGCTGTTGCGAGAGCAGGCCGGTGTAAAACATGAGCGCGCCATCGTCCACCTTCTGGCGCTGCTGAAGGCCCGCCGTGCCCATTCCGATGAAATCCAGAAGGCGCCGTCCAACCTGATCCAAATCGCCCCTTTCGTAAGCGATCGGGAAACGATACTTCTCCCAGGCTCGGTAAAACAGGGAGATAATCCGGTGGTTGAAGATATTGAAAAAATCGATGACCGCGGCGTCCTTCAGGCGCGCGCGTTCGGCGATGAACTCGGTGTAATACAGAGGCAGCACGCCGATGGGCCCGAACAGCCCCATGAAGTTCACTTCCATGTCCGCGCGCGCGTCGTCGGAATCGCGCAAAGACTGAATCTCGCTTGCAGGGAAGACGGTGGACGCGTGCGTTCGAAAACGCATCGCCTCCGATGAAGGAACAGAGAAGTGGCCCACCGGCTCGAGATCCGGGTGAAGGCGCTCCAACAAGCGTACGGCCTGGAAAAACTCGAAGTCCCAGGGCGTGGTACGCAGGACACCGGCCAGATCGGAAACGCTTAGAGCAAGATCTTCCGGCCGGCACGCGGTTGCCATTCGCGGACCACCTCCTTTCTCTGCGGCGTACGCACCACCAACTGGCTGAAGCTGTTCATGGATACGTATAGCCCGAGAAAATATTCCAGGATCGAGGCGAACAAGTACACGCCACCGCCCACGAACTGGTCTTCGTCGATCTCCATCTCCACCCGGGTTCCCCGCACGAACGAAACGCTGAGCTCACTTACTACCCGCGCAAAATGACGGCGGCTGGATACAGAACGGATGCCGTCGATCTGCCGTTCCAAATACGATGAGCCGGAATAATTGTACAGCCGCAGCAACTCCTGAAGCGCCTCCTTCCCATCCTCCACCAGGGATAAATAGTTCAGCGAAAAATGAGATATTTTCCGCCACAGCAGGCTACGATCGAAGGCCGGGCGCAAGGAGGGAGTGGGCTTGCGGAGCGAGGTGATGCGCTGGATGATCGCTGATCCCTGCATCTCGAAGTCGCCCTGCTCATCTCCAAAAGGCAATTGCGAAGGCAGGTCGCGATTGGTGCAGGTGCATTTGACGGTAAGGGCATCCGCATCGGGCCGCGCCCGCCGTCCTGACAGGTCCAGCAGGCTGATCATGACGTCGCTGCCCTCATCGCCCTTCTTGGTCGCGACGTGCCGCGTGGCATGCCAGAACGTCTTGGCTCCATCGTGGCTGCGCACATGGCGCAGCGAATAAAACGGCTCGTAATCGACGACTTCGCGCGTATCGGGATTGGAGCTGAAAACCCGGTTGATGGAATACACTTCCATGCTGCCGCGCCGGCGCAAGTCCGGTATGACCGGATATTCGTAGCGGGTCTGATCCAGCAAGACTGGTTCAGCGGTTTGCGGGAACAGATTCACAATCGGCGAGCAGTTCAGCCGAAACGTCTTCGCGCTGACGCCCAACTCGAGCGGCTGATACCGGTCGTTACGCTCGAAGGGACCGATCAGGAACAAAACTTCGACCTCGTTCTCAAAGGCCAGCAAGGGTTCGAGACCGTTAAGCTCGATGAAAAGAAATCGCTCCGGCAGCGTGAAATATTCCTGCAGCAACCGGTACCCGGCGAAGGACCGCCGTGGCGTCGGCAGCAGCGCCTCTTCCTCCCGGAATCCCACCGGCTGAATCGCGCTAGCGGGAAGGTGCACGGGGCGGATTCCCGAATGGGGGCGCGGATCGCGAACAATGATCCGCGTGCAACTGTTGAACAGAAGCTCGTAGAGGGTGTGTGTTAGCGCGCCTTCGCCGTGTAGGTAGAACCGGAGGCTCGAAAGCGGCATCGCCTTAAACTGCACGTCGGGCAAACACGTCAGCTTCAGGCGGCATACCGCGACTGCATCCGGAGCGTGCACTTCGGGGCGGAGTTGGTCGGGCGGACGCCACTGCGCCTCGGAGACAACCAGCGGCCACATGGTCATCTCGTGCGAGGTTTGGAATTTACACGGGATTCCGCCGACGGGGCGGGAATACAGCATGGACCCCGCCTCCACCTTCAGCCCCGTCGTCATTTTTCCTTCCTTGGGGTCAAGGTGGAATTCGGCGACCGTCATCGACGGGATGGGCCGGATGAAATGCGGATACAGGATGCTGAGCAGCGATTCCGAGATTTCCGGAAAATCGTCATCGATCCGGAGGTGAACGCGCGCGGCGAGAAGCGCGAAACCCTCCAGAAGGCGCTCGACGTGTGGATCTTCGCAGCGGTCCGGCTCCAGCAACAAGCGGTTCGCTACCTTGGGATATTTCTCGGCAAACTCCGCGCCGAGCTGGCGCAAGAACGTCAGCTCGCGCTCGTAGTATGCGAGCAGTTCATCGCGCACCCGCTTCTCCCTTGACTTCGTGGGACCCGTTTACGGTTTCGAGCACGGTGTCAAACGTGACGTATTCAGGCGCTGGGTCGACTCTGAGGAAGCCCTCGATCACAAAACGCAGAATGTGGGTTTTCTCCTCGCTGCTGGGGACCCACCGGACCTTGAGGTTGGCCAGTCTCGGCTCGAAAGCGGTCAGTGCGTTTTCCATGACGCGCACCAGACGCTTGCGGTCATCCATCGAAGAAACGGACATGCTGGTGATATCAGGCAGGCCGTAATTGTAGACCGATTTGACCAATTCCGAAGCGCCCTCCGGCGGCTCGTCAAGCGGTTTCCTGGTATTCAGCAGCCATTCAAGGTCGCGCCGCACCGACGCCTTGAGATCTCGCATCGACTGAAGCCGCGTCGGCGGAGCCTCCATCCGAACCTTTATGTCCTGGTCGATCAGCCGGTCGAACACCGAGAGCGTAACCGGACTGTCGGCGGATTTGCGGGCCATTCGCTTACTCCAGACAGCTCAGCGCCTGAGCAACATCCAACTTGCAGATACGCATGTGTAAATCTTCCATTTGGCCGGTATCCACTTGCAGCTTGCCCAGGCATTTATAGAGCAGAGCCAAGGGACGCGCGACCAGCGCCGGAGCTTCCCAATCCTCCAGCTTTCGATCCGAAATTTCCTGGGCCAGATCCCGCAGGATTGGAAGAGCGACAGACTCCTTGCTGAGGGCCATGAGCAACTGCGCCAGCTCAACCTTGTTGATAAACCGGCTTCGGCCCGAATCGCTTTGCGCCCGCTCCTGGTTCAGCATGTCGATGGCTTCGACTGTATTTCCGGAGTTTGCGGCATCGAGCGCGCGCTGATATACTCCGGCGCCATCCCCGTTCTTGCCGTTGAGCACCGGCTCGAGCAGCCGTTCGGAATTCAGCACCTTGGTCCGAATCCACTTCTGCGTCTCGACATTGGCGACCGGGGTATCGTCCATAAGAAACATCTCCGGGAGCTGCGGATAGTCCATCAGAAGCGTGCGCAGCTCCGACTTGAGCGCCCGCGCGAGCGGCTGATACTCTTCGCCGAGCTCCTCGCACGCACGTACGGCGTACCGCTGCACGTCCAGCCAGCCGCGCCCGCACGCCATGGCCGACGCTCGCTCACACGCCTCAAGGAGCTCCGTCCACTTGCCTTCGAGCGCGAGACTCTTGATCTGGGTCCTAAGATCAAGTGGCGCAGCAACCATGGTCTTCGGTTCTGGATTGATTCCGGCCGCCCGCAGTTCCCCCCAACGCAGACCGCGCGCCGCTAAATAGCCCGCGGGGTTGCGCGGCTCCGAGCTGCGAAGAAAGGCCACGCCGGCCAGGACGTGAGAGATGGCGTCATCCCGGTTCCGGATCTGCCCCAGCGCGGCCGGCGCTTCGGCCGCGGCGTCGACGACCGTTTCTGTCGATTCCGCGCCCGCTTCCGGCTCCGGGTCCGGCTCCAGCTCGCGCTTCTTCTTCAAAATGATTCCGACCGTGGTGGCAACGTCGGTCAGGGAAGTGCGCAGATTTCTAAAGCTTGGCGCAGCGTCTCCGAACTTTTCGTCCGCCAGCGCCTCGATCGTCTTAAGGCTTTGCAGCGAATCCGCCAAGGATTTGTTCAGAGCGGCGTAGAACGCCTTGGGCGTTTGGTCAACGGAGGCGTCCGAGGTCTCCGGCGGGAGCTTCCCTTCCTTAATCTTCTTGTCACGATCCGTGCGTTTGGTCTCGCTGCCGTTCGCCTCGTCCTCGGTGGGAACAGTCCTCGATTCCGAGTACCGCAGCCAGTCCAGCTTGTCCGCCGTGATTGGCACGGTCTTCACGGCCAGCGCCGGAGACGATCCCTTGCTCGGTTCGAGATAATTCCCGAACCAATCGAGCGGCGAAGCGCGAAACTCCGCGTCCCCATCCTCGATCTCCGGATAGAGAGTGTCCCAGAAGCGCTCAATCAGCTCCCGTATCAGATTGAGGCCGTCGTTCAGTCCGGCGAAGCCCTTCTTGTTGAGCAGAGCTTCCGCATGCCAAGTCGCCAGAAAGAGATCCTTCGACTGGTTCGCGAGCGCGTCTCCCGTCAACTTCAGGACGGCATCGTAATCCGCGGTTTTGACCTCGTGTTCCCACAAGCCTTGCGGACCGGTATCGTCCTGACGGCGCGCTTCGCGAATCTCTTCAAAGAGCGGGCTGGTGTAGAGATTTACGCCGCTCGGATTCTCTCCGGGAATCGGGAGCAGAAGCTCTTCGCTGACCGGCATAGGCTATTGCGTAGCGCTATCCGCAGCGTGGATTTGGAGCGTGCGCACCTCCAACAACGGAACTTCCTCGCCATCGACGAGGAGCACCTTGCGGCCCATGGGAAACTCGGTTCCGGACTCATCGCGAAACCATTCGGTCACGCGGCCGAGGCGGATATCCGGATCGTCGCTGTCAACCGAGCCTGGGGCGAGCGCCGGAAGCAGCACGTCGCCCAGATCCTGGCCCTTAAATGACGGGCCAGTCCGTAGCCGCGCGGTCGCCCAGAGGGTGTCCCGCAGCTTCTTGGGGGCCTCGACACTCAAGTGGGCCACGTGCTCAAAACCAATCCACAGATAGTCTCCGGCGGCGAAGACTTCCAACCGGGCGCCTACCCGCGGATCGGCATCGGAGATCGATTGGAACGGCTTTCCGTTCAGCGATCCGCTCACTTTGGGCGGATCGAGAACGGGCGGGGCGACTTTGCCATCGTGAAACATGTCCTGGCGGGTACGCTCCGCATTGATGGCGCCGCGATACAGCAAGCTCGCCAGCATTGCATCCTTGTTCTGGTCCCCCAGCAGGTCGAGCTGCTTCTCCGCACGGTCGTATTCTCCGGCGAAGCAAAGCAGCTCGAATAAGAAGGTCCGCTTCCGGGCATTCGAAGGATCGTCGCGAAGCTCCGATCCGAGAGTCCGAATGGCCTCTTCTAACTTCCCCTCGCGGAACAAGACTTCCGCGCTCATGGGCGATTTCCTCCGGTTTCCTACTCCTGCTCCTAGCTGCTCACGCCGGTCAGGATGTTGAATCCGGCCATTCCGCCCTTCGCCATACCGCCCTTGCCATCCTGCTTGAAGTAGGTGATCTGGATCTGAGAATAAGCGAAAGACGCGGACTCGCTAGCGGTGTCGCCGCTCCCACCGGACCCGGACCATTGGACGGATTCACACATCACGTCCGTGAAATCGTACTGAAGATAGACTTGCGCGTCTTGGCCCGACTTCAGGCAGCAAACGCTGGCCGAATCGAAATGCGTGCCCTTGGTGAGCCCGGAAAAGAGATTGCAACTCCCCGTGTCCGTGGTCTTCATGACGTTAAAGGAACTGAGCGTTGGAGTCCCGCCGCTCAATCCGCCGGAACCGGCGTTCACACTGACGGGATTGCTAGCGCCGACGCTGAAGCTGTCGATCCTCATCCAGCCGGTGTAGTTATTTGCAGTCGCTTCACCCGTGACACCTTTGACCGACATAAAAATTTTACTTGGATCTGCCATTGGATTGCTCCTCCATTTTCAAGTTAGTTGATTTACTCAATAACGATCGAGGCTCCGACGCCGTACCGGATTATTTAGCCGGGGGCGGCAGATCAGCCACGAGCCGCAAAGAGACCGAAAGTTCGTCCAACTGGAAGTGCGGACGCATGAACGCTACCGCTCGGTAAGCGCCCGGCTTTCCAGGGACATCAACAACATCGATTCGCGCTTCCCTCAAGGGACACTGCGCCTTGATGATCGGGCCGGCGTCGTCATTGGGCACGACGTACTTCTGAATCCAGCGGTTCAGGAAGGTCTCGCATTCCGAACGCGACATGAAGCTGCCGATCTTGTCGCGCATCATCGACTTCAGATAATGCGCAAACCGCGATACCGCGAACAAGTACGGCAACTGAGTCGAGAGTCTCGCGTTGGCGTTAGCCGATTCCTGATCGTAGATGCGCGGTTTCTGCGCCGATTGCACGCTGAAGAACGCGGCGTAGTCCGTGCCCTTGCAGTGAACCAGCGGGATGAAACCGAGGTCGGCCAGCTCCTTTTCGCGCCGGTCGGTGATGGCGATCTCCGTCGGGCATTTCAGCGCGACATCGCCGTCGTCGGTCCGGAACGCGTGCGTCGGCAAACCCTCCACCAGGCCGCCGCCTTCCACGCCTCGGATCGCGGCGCACCAGCCGTAACGCGAGAACGCGTTGGTCAGCCGGGTCGCGAGCGCATAAGCCGCGTTGCCCCACAGATACTTGGAGTGATCGGAACCGTCAACTCCTTCCTCAAAGTTGAATGCCTCGATCGTCCGGGTGTCCTTGCCGTACGGAACGCGCATGAGAATATGCGGGACGCACATGCCCACGTAACGCGAGTCTTCGCTCATACGGAAGCCCTTCCACTTCGCATACTCGGTCGTGTCGAACACCTTGCCCAAGTCGCGAGGCTGGCCAAGATTAGTGAAGCTATCCAGGCTGAGCAGGTTCGCGTTCGCGGCGGTCAGGAACGGAGCATGCGCCGAGGCCGCGACGTGCGACATGTTATCCAGCAGCTCGAGATCCTCGAAGCTCTTGGTGAACTCGTAATCCCCGAGCAGGGCCGCGAACGGCTCGCCGCCAAACACGCCATATTCTTCTTCGTATACCTTCTTGAAGATCGCGCTCTGATCGAACTCGGTGGCGCGCTGCAGATCCCGCCCCAGCTCCTTCTTGGACACGTTCAGCACGCGGATCTTCAACATCGGCGTGCACTCTGAATTCTTGATCAGATACTGCAATCCGCGCCAAGTGGCTTCCAGCCGCTGAAACTCGGGATGATGCATCACCTCGGAAAGCTGGATCGATATCAAGTGATCGAGCTGCGCGATGCGCGCGTTGATCATGGCCTCGGTATCGCGCGAGACGGTCATCTCGCCTTGCAATACTTGCGCCACGAACTCCTTCACCATGTCCCGGCCGCGTTCCTTTTGGTCGGGAGCCGCGCCGGCGCTCGCGGTCTGCACGATCTCGTCAAGGAGACTGCCTTGAGTCTCTACGGCTTCCGCCGCCTGGGGCGCCGCTGCTGCTTTCTTTTCCGCCATGAGACTAACCCTCCTTCTTGCTATCGAGTCCCAATTCGCCCTTCAGCTTATTCAGCTTGTCGGTGTTTGACACCGCATCCAGAAGGAGCTCATCGAGTTTCTCGTTGGTTTGCAGATTGCCTCGTAGATCGGAAAGCTTCGTCCGCAGATCCAGCAGCTCCTTGAGCGGCTTCACCTGCTTGGCGACAGCATCCGGCTCAAAATCGTCCATGCTCTTGAAGTTCAGGTCGACTTTGATCTGCCCGGCGTTCGGATCTTCGCTCAGCTTGTTCTCGACGCTGAACGCCAGATGCGGCTTCATGCTGTCGAGCACGCTATCGAAATTGTCGGGCGTGATCTCGACGAACCGGCGATCCTTCAGCCGCGGCAGCGCCTCTTTGGGCTGCCCGGTCAAGTCTCCCAGAACGCCCATCACAAACGGAATCTCTTTCAATTCAATGGCGTTGCCGATCTCGACGTCATAGCTGATCTGAACACGCGGTGGGCGCACACGTTCAAGCTTTTTTTGCGTACTTTCTCGTGCCACGGGGGCCTCCTCGGTCTAGGTATCGGCTCGATGATATCACAGGTCCTCTTCTACTTCTCTAAGTTTTTGGTCTTAGTATCCTCGACCCAGAGAACCTCATTCGGTTCACCACAGAACCATCAATTTCGCTGTCACTGTTATACGCGCAAAGCACCCGAGGATCGGATCAGGGTCGGGAAAAAAATCAGAAAATTCGAAAGCGCGGCCTGGATCGCCTGCTTCAGAGCCTCGCGCCGCGCAAGCGGGATACAAGATTGTGCCACGTATTGCGCATCGCTTCGAGAAAGCCCCCGCCCGTTGGAGCAGCTCGATGCTGATCGCCCGCGCCAGGCCCATCCCCCGCGCTCTTCGAGCCGGTTTCCAGTCCGAAGGAGCGCAAAAATGCCGCGCGCAAGCCGACGTCAGTGATGTGACCCGAGAGCTCCTGGCAAAGCGGGTTGAGCGTGGCGTGTCTCTGCGTTGCCTCGGCGACAAGAGTCTTGGCGGTTGGTCCGATGGCGGTCGTCAGACGCTTCTCGACTCGCAAGAGGTCCGTTGCTTGGATCGCCGGGTCCGGCGGCTTGGGGGAGGCAAACGGCCGAGCGGTTCGAAAACCGGAGGCTGTCGAAGGATCGGTCGCATGCTCTCCAAACAGGGCTCCTCGCAACGCGGTTTGAAATGCTTCCGCGGATGGGTACCGTTTCTCGGGTGATTTCGCGAGTGACTTCATGATCACCGACGAGACATCGCGCGGCAAATCCGGAATCAGGTCAATTGGCCGCATTGGAGTCGCTTCCAGGTGCGCCGTCAGAACCTCAAACGGAGTTTGCCCCGAAACCGGCAATCTACCCGTTACCATCTCGTAAAACGTCACTCCCAGCGAATAAAGATCCGAGCGTTCATCGGATACACTCAAACGGATCTGTTCCGGGGACATGTAATGGAAGGACCCGATCGCGATGTTGGTCTGCGTGAGGCGTTCTTCGCCGAGCGCCCGCGCAATTCCGAAATCGGTCAGCTTGGTAATTCCGGTGGAAGTCACCATGATGTTCGCCGGCTTGATGTCGCGATGAATTACGCCGTTCTTGTGGGCATAGGCAAGCGCGCTCAAAACGTCGTCGATAATCGAGAACGAAGCGTCGAACTTTAGCGGGCCTTTCTTTAATTTGGCGCTAACGCTTTCGCCATCGATCAGCTCAAGAATCATCAGGATCCGCTCGCCGGCGCGCACTGCGGTGCGCAGCTCCACAATATTAGGATGCCGCAGCCCCGCTTGAACGCGGATTTCGCGGAGAAAGCGTTCGGCCGACTTGGGGTCGCCCGTGGCGTTCGGCAAAACCACTTTCATGGCTTCTTCCCGATGCGATAACACGTTGCGGACCCGGTAGACCGCGGCCATGCCTCCCTGGCCCAAGACACCTAGGATTTCATAGTCGCCAACCGTATCTCCGGCTTTAAAAAGCACTGTGTCCTTATCCTACACGAGCGCCGCCGGGCTCCGCTTCGGCGAGTATTTACGTGTATAAGATTTTAAAGACCTGCCAAACCGCGGGCAGCCAAGCTAGGATTGTAGGAAGGATCGGGCGCGCAATAGACGTGCCGGTCTCAGGAGGACGCCATGAATGTCGGCGAACGCATCGGCGATTATGAAATCGTCGCGGTGCTCGGGGCAGGCGGAATGGGCCAGGTGTACCAGGTCCGTAATGTCTTTTCCGAGCGAATTGAGGCCATGAAGGTCCTGCTGCCCAATATGAGCAGCGATCCGGACCTTGCGCAGCGCTTCTTGCGTGAAATTCAAGTGCAGGCCGCGCTGGATCATCCCAACATTGCACGATTGCACGCGGCGCAACGCGTGGGCAATCAGCTCGTAATGGTGATGGAGCTTGTCGAGGGCAGCTCTCTCGAAAAGCTCATCGAGCAGCGCGCCCTAACCGTAGGCGACAGCGTGAACTATGTCTCCCAGGTTCTCGACGCGCTGGCGTATGCTCACGGCCGCGGCGTGGTGCATCGCGACGTGAAACCCGCGAACATCATGGTCACTCCATCCGGAGTGGTCAAGCTGATGGATTTCGGCATTGCGCATATAAAGGCCGACCGGCGGCTTACCCAAACCGGCACCGCCGTGGGTTCGCTCTACTACATGTCGCCGGAGCAGATTCAGGGCGGCGAGCCTGACCCTCGCTCCGACTTGTACGCCCTGGGCATCACCCTTTATGAAATGGTCACCGGCCGCAGGCCCTTCCAGGGCGATAGCGACTTCTCCATCATGGCGGCGCATATGCAAAACGTTCCGGTGGCGCCGATCGAAATCGTGCCCAACGTTCCCACCGACTTGAGCGAGATCATTCTCATGGCAATCGCGAGGGAGCCGGCGGCCCGATTCCAAAGCGCGGACGCATTTCACGCAGCCCTGCGGAACCTCGCCATGCCGGGGGCCGCACCCGCGGAAAGCGTCGCGAAAATGCCGCCCGTGCCCATTAGCTCTCCGCCACCCCTCCCGAGGACTGCTCCGTCAGCGCCGCTATACAGCGCGCCTCCCCCGGTGGCGTCCGCCGCCCCGCCGGTTCCCCCGCCAGTGCCGGCGGCGGTTTCCGCGCCAAAATCCGGAAGCCGTAGAGGCTTGTACATGGCCTTGGGTTCCGTCGCGACAATCGCCGTGCTGGCAGCGGCTTTGATCGAGGTCCCTAAGTTCCGTAATGCCCGCGCCGTTCAGAACGACGCTAGAACCGATGCTTCCGCGACGACCAATCCGCAACAAACTCCCGCGGCGGATCCGGTCCCTGCGGCGGCGACAGTAGATAGCCCGCCCGCGTCCGCGACTCCACCCGCCGCGGAAGCTGATACGCCCTCTCCGACGCCGGCGCGCGTAGCGCGTACCGACACCCAGCCTCCGGCGGCAAAGAGTAGTAACGTGGCCGTCAGTCCGCAAAAGCCCCCCGCGCAAGTCGCGGTCCAGCAGACTCCGCCCGTTCAGACGGTACAGCAACCTGTCGTTCAGCAGCCAATAGTTCAACAACCGGAGCCCGTCGTCCAACCTGCGCCGCCCACTTCTCCGCCGGTCCCGGTCGGAGGAAGCCAACGGGCTCGCGCCAATGCCGCCGAAATCCGGGATCTGCAACAACTCTACGATCTACTCGCGGTTCGCGCGGGAACGGCCAAGAGCGGTCTGGCGTCGCTAAAACAACAGATGGCGCGCCAAGGGCTTGGACTTCGCGGCGACATAGTGGCAGCCGAAGGCCGCATGGACCTGCAGATGAGACGAGCCGAGGACGCAATTCGGAACGGCGATGCTGACGAAGCCCGCAACAGCTTGCAACTCGCCGAGCGAGCCGTTGAGACCATCGAAAAATTTCTCGGGCGTTAGCGCTGTAACGTAGTTTTTCGGACAGCGGCCGGCGAGTTCAGCGACAATACCTGCATGTCGCTACTCGATATCCTATTCGGACGGCCGCTCGCTTCCCGCGAAGAGCGCGCCGAAAGAATCGGCTCGATCGCCGGAATTCCGATCTTCGGTCTTGACGCGCTCAGTTCCGCCGCTTACGGTCCGGAAGCGGCTTTGACTCTGCTGATCCCGCTGGGCGCGATGGGCGTGAGGTACATCGTGCCCATCACGCTCAGCATAATCGCGCTGCTGACGATTCTTTATTTCTCTTATCGCCAGACCATCGCCGCGTATCCGGGAGGCGGCGGCTCTTACACGGTCGCGCGAGAGAACATAGGGCCGGGAGCGGGACTCCTGGCCGCTGCCGCGCTGATGATCGATTACGTCTTAACCGCGGCGGTTGGAATCTCGGCCGGCGTGGGCGCGCTGGTATCGGCGGTGCCCAGCCTTCAGCCGCACACTCTCGCCATCTGCCTCTGGATTCTCGCCATCATCGCGCTGGTGAATCTACGCGGATTGCGGGAATCCGGTGCCGTGTTCATCATTCCGACCTATTTATTCGTCGGTTGTCTGTTCGCGATGATTGCGATTGGCGGCATCCGGAGCGTGGCGGCGGGAGGGCACCCTACGCCGGTCGAGGCTATGCCAATCATGCCTCCCGCGACGGCAACGGTCAGCCTCTGGCTGCTGCTAAAAGTCTTTTCGAGCGGTTGCGCGGCGATGACCGGCGTGGAGGCTGTATCCAACGGCGTCAAGGCCTTCCGCGAACCCACCGCCCCAAACGCTCAGCGCACGCTAACCACGATCATCGTCATCCTGATGGTGCTGCTGGGGGGCATCGCTTGGCTGGCTTCGGCTTACGGTATCGGCGCCACGAATCCCGAGAAGAATTATGAGAGCGTTCTATCCATGCTGCTGCGCGCGGTGGCAGGGAAGGGCATTTTTTATTACGTGTCGATCGCATCCATATTATCGGTGCTCTCTCTTTCCGCAAACACCGCCTTCGCGGACTTTCCCAGGCTCTGCCGCATCATCGCTCACGACGGGTATCTGCCGCGCTCCTTCGCGTCCACCGGCCGGCGGTTGGTTTACTCCCAGGGGATCTACGGGCTCGCGGTGCTCACCGGCGGCTTGTTAATTCTGTTCGGCGGCGTTACCGACCGGCTGATTCCGCTCTACGCCGTGGGCGCGTTTCTTGCCTTCACGCTTTCTCAGGCGGGCATGGTTCGGCACTGGAGGCGGCAGGGCGGCGCCTTCCACAACGTGCTGGTGAACGGTCTGGGCGCGTGTGCGACCGGCGTCACCACCATCGTGGTTCTTACAGCAAAGTTCATAGACGGCGCCTGGGTAACGGTTCTTTTGATCCCCGTGATGCTAATCGCGATGGTGTGGGTCCGCCGCCATTATCAGCTTGTCTCCGAGGAGACATCCACTCTGGAGCCGGCCAACTTCGGCGAAATCCGGGAGCCGATTGCGATCACGCCGATCGCGAACTGGAGCCGCATCTCCGAAAACGCCCTGCGCTTCGCCTACACCGTATCTCACGATGTCCGTGCCGTTCATGTATCGGCTGGCGATCAAACCGAGGACGCCTTTTGCGCGGACTGGACCAAGTACGCCGAAATACCCGCGCGAAAGGCCGGCTTGCCGGCCCCGGAACTGGTGGTGCTGGAATCGCCATACCGCTGGGTGCTGACGCCGATTCTGAATTACGTTCTCGACCTGCAAAAGCAAAACCCTGACAGGGAGATCGCGGTCATTCTGCCGGAGATGGTCGAACGCCACTGGTATCACTACTTCCTTCACAATCAGCGCGCGGAGATCTTGAAAACGTGGCTGCTGGTGAGGGGCAACCAACGCATCGTGGTCATCAACGTTCCGTGGTATTTGAAGGCGTGAAGGAAAGCCTGGGCGAAAAAAATGGGGCCGGACAGCTTGCGCCGCCCAGCCCCGGTAAGAACTCGTTAGTCCCGCTCGAAAGCTAATCTGTTGCAGGCTCGCCGCTGTTCGGGTCGAGAATGAGCTTGGTCTTATTCGCCTTGGTGAATTCGAACATGTTCTCGATCGAATTGGCGATGGCGTCGAAAGAGCCGCTGCCAATGCGTGTGCCGTTGAGCCAGTTGTCCTCCACAAAACGGATGATCGACGTCTGATCGGTCAGAGTATGGTCCACGAAGTTCTGCTTGGCCCACGGAGAAATGACCATCAACGGCAGGCGCGGGCCATATCCGCAACGCCCTTGGACGGGCATGCTTACGCCGGGTCCGGTCAGGGCGTTGGTTCCGGTTCCGCAAGACGCTGGCCCGTTCAGGGTGTCCGCGGGACTCGCTGATTGATTCACGATTGGAGCCATCTGGTGGTCGTACCAGCCGTCCGAATCGTCATAAGCAATCACGACGGCGGTGTTTTCCCAATTTCCGCTGGTTTGAAGGAAGTTGATCACGGTTACCACGAACGCTTGCTCATCCAGGGGGTCGGAATATCCCGCGTGCGCATCCTGATAGCCCGGCGCCTTCAGGAAGCTGACTGCGGGGAAATTGCCTGCGTTGATCGCATCGTAGAAGTCGTGCACATCGTACTGGTGATTGGCGGCGTCGGTGTAACCGATCGAGGCCACCGATGACGGCCGAGCGTGAGTCGGGTTCGCCGTCGACTTGTAATACTGGAAAGGCTCATGATGCGGAATATAGTCGGCCTTCTTGGTGGCGGTCACCAATGAGGTAGTGCTGCGGCTGCAGCCCGTGGTTCCGTTAGCGTTGGTAACCGTAAGATCGAACCCTTGAGTAAAGAATCCCCAGGTTACTCCCGCGGAGTTCAGCAAGTCGCCGATGGTCGTGCCGGTCATGCTGAACGCTTCGCCGGTCGTCGTCGAGCAGACATCGCCCACCGGGTCCGCGTCGCCGATGTCCGTCATGGTGCCGCCGCCGCCCGTCGTCACCGACGCCGTACCATTGACGTTTCCGACGACTCCGTTGGTCTGGCCTGAGATAAGATTCACGGCTCCAGTAGTTGACGGGCCAAAGGTGGTCCCGTAAGAGTTGTCATTCATAGCGAAGTGCTGCGCGTAGTTCCACAGCGCGGTGACGGTGTTGCCGTCATAGTAGCCCATGGTGAGACCGGTGGTGGTGTACGGCGCGAAATTCACGCCGCTGTTTGTCGGAGGAGGACCCGCGACACCCACTGAGGACGGAAACAGGTCCATCAACCCGCCGTGAAACGCGGATTGCTCCGGCCCATAATTATGATTCTGATCCGAGGTCGCGGCCTGAGAGCGATCCAACCGGAACGGATTCACCGCGCCCGAACCATTAGTGGCGTTCATCAGATTCGGATTGTGGTTCATCAGTGCATCGGTCAGTCCATTGACGCTGGGAGTGTTGGGGAGCGCGGTGAATTGCGGCTCTCCCTCGGGATTGGTCGCCACCGGATAGGTGCCGAAATAATGATCGAAGGAAATGTTTTCATTGAAGATCACCACCAAGTGCTGGATTGGCGTGATCGCTGTGGAAGTGGAGGACTGTGCGCGAACCGGAACAGGTCCGACGAACAGGCCAAACACTAGAAGTTGAACTGTCAACAACGAGACAAATGGTCGCATGTATTTTCCCTTATCCGTTTCTCCGCAAAAAGTTGGTTACTTGCCCTGCTTAACGACTTCCCCGCTGGATGGGTTCAAGATCAGTGGCTTGGCGGGTGTCGCTGTGAAATCAAAATTATTCAGGATGGAACCCGCCATGGCATCGAAGGATTGATCGCCGATCTGGCCCAGGTTCCAGTTGTCCTCGATGAAGCGCAGAATCGAGGTGGTGTCGTTCACGGTGTGATCGACGAAATTCGGCTTGGCAAACGGCGAGATCACCAGGAACGGTTCCCGTGAGCCGTACCCGCAGCGGTCCAAATACGCGCCCGCCGTGGGCGTTCCGCACAAACCCGAACCATTCAAAGCGTCGTTAGCGGAATCGTTGGATTGATTCACGATCGGCGGCATCACGTGGTCGTACCAGCCGTCGGAGTCATCGTAGGCGATCAGGATCGCCATGCTGCTCCACTCGGGCAGACCCATAAGGTCGTTGATCGTGTTTACCAGCCATGTCTGCTCTGAAAGGGGGTCCGAATTCTGAGGATGGCCCGTGCTGTTGGCCGTCGCCTTCAAGAAGGTGACCGCCGGCATGTATCCGTTGTAGGCTGCATTCCAAAAATCACCCACCGAATACTGATGATTGGCCTGATCGGTTTGGCCGATCATACTCACCGTCGTGGGCGGCAAATGATGCGGGTTCGCGGTGGAGGCGTAGTAGTTGAATGGGTCGTAGTGGGAGTTGTAGACGCTGGAGCAGCTCGCGACGCCGTTCTTCGCGCTGGTCGGAATCCAATCGCCATAAAACCATCCCCAAGTGACCCCCGCCGCATTGAGGAGGTCGCCAATGTTCTTGCCGGTCATCTGAACCAGGGTGCCCGTGGCGCAATCGTCGTCGCCGGCTTCCACGTTGGCGATGACGCTTCCGTTGGCGATTTTTCCAGAGATCGATGCCGTCGCGGTCTGGTGAGTCGATCCCGAGATCAGGTTCAGATGGCCCATGACCGTGGTCCCGAACTCAGTGTCGAAGAAGTTGTCGCTCATCGAATAGTGCTGCGCGTAGTTCCACAGCGCCGTCACCGTGTTGCCGTCGTAGTAGCCCATCGCGAGCGCGGGCGTGCAGCCCGTGGCGTTATTACTGGTGTCCTGCACGAACTTGTCGAGCAAGCCGCCGTCGTAGGCTTTCTGCTCATCGGTGTAGTGGTTGTCGTTGTCGCAAGTCACGTTCATCGTGCGATCCAGCCTGAATGGCGGGCTTGTGTTCGGATTGTGGGCGATCAAAGTCCCGGTCAATCCGTTCACTTCGGGCGTATTGGCCGCCGCCGTGAAGACGGGCTCGCCCTGGGGATTGGCGGCATGCGGATAGGTTCCGAAGTAATGATCGAACGACTGGTTTTCGTCGTAGATCACGACTAGATGCTGGATCGGTGTCGTGGTGTTTTGGCTCTGAGCGCTTGCGAAGCCCGTAAAGAACAGGCCCAGCAGCGCGGCGAATGGACGCGGGTTCATCGTCGGCTGGGATCTCCCTAATTTGGGTTGGACAGTGGATAACAATAGCGGAGATTTGTTCCAGCGCGATGAAATTTGCGTCAAGAATCGATTTGGGCGCGCTGACGTGCTCGCGTGCGGATTGAAATATGACTGAAATATAGGTGGTCTAAACTCTAGGATTGCTATCAGGCGCGCGATCGACTCGACGGCGGTTTCTTGAAACGTCCATCGTTGCGGCCATCGCCGCTCGCCCAGACGCGCAATGCGATGCGCAGAGCGGCGTGCCGGCGTCCGCCGGCCCGGTTCGCGGATTATCGCTCAACCCCAACGTGCTGGAGCGATGGGCCGACGAGATGCCCATCCCCGAGCTCGCGTCGCCCTCCGGTCACGTTGCCGATACCCGTAATCGAAAGATCCAGATTCCGCGCTATCGAATTGCGATGCGGGAGTTTCAAGCGAAGGTCCACCGCGATTTGCCGCCCACCACGTTCTGGGGCTACAACGGCATGTGCCCCGGTCCGACTTTCGGGGCTCGCTCCGGCCAGGCTTTCAGTGTCGAATGGGTGAACCGGTTGCCGGACCAGCATCTGTTGCCGGTCGACCATTCGCTGCATGGCGCGGAGCCGGAAAAGCCGCTGGTGCGAACCGTGGTTCACTTGCACGGCGGCAAAGTCCCGCCTGAGAGCGATGGAAATCCCGAGCGCTGGATCGTTCCGGGCCAGTCGGCCGTGAGTTACTATCCGAACCAGCAGGAAGCCGCGTCGTTGTTTTATCACGACCACGCAATGGGGATCACGCGATTGAACGCTGTCGCCGGCTTGTTTGGCATGTACTTCGTACGGGACGCATTCGAGGATTCGTTGAATCTTCCCAGCGGGCGATTTGAAATCCCGATTGCCATCTACGACCGGCTCTTCAAGCCCGACGGTCAGCTCGACTATCCGGTGTCAGGCGACCCAGCCTCGCCTTGGGTATCCGAGTTCTACGGAAATGCAATCTTGCTCAACGGCAAGCTCTTCCCGTATCTGGAAGTTGAGCCGCGCAAGTACCGGTTTCGAATTTTCAATACCTCAAATGCCTCGCCCTATCTTCTGTCTCTGTCGAAAGACGGCCGCAACCTGATTCCGGGCGCCGAGCCGCTTTTCGTGATCGGGTCCGATCAAGGCCTGCTTTCGGAGCCGGTCGAAATGAAGAGCCTCCAAATGCTGCCGGCCGAACGCGCCGACGTGATCATGGATTTCACTCCGCACGCCGGTCAGGAGCTCTACCTGAAACACCTCGCCACTCCGATCATGCAGCTTCGTGTCGCGAAGGAAAAAGCCCCGGATCAATCGCGCGTCCCGTCAAAATTGCGCCCCATCCGCCGTATGGCGGAGTCCGAAGCAGTCAAGGCTCGTGAGCTGACCCTAGACCATCATCTGGATAGCCACGGACGGGCAATGCTGATGTTATTGAACGGGGCGCATTACTCCATGCCGGTAACGGAGACCCCGCTGCTCGATTCGGTCGAAATTTGGACCATCGTGAATCTGACGGATGACGTTCATCCCATTCATCTTCACCTGGTCCGCTTTCAAATCCTGGATCGCCGTAGATTCGATATGGAGGCGTATCAGAAGACGCGTAAGCTAACCTTCACGGGACCTGTCCTTCCGCCGGAGGACAACGAAATGGGATGGAAGGATACCGTTCGCGCGGACATTTCCATG
This sequence comes from Bryobacteraceae bacterium, assembly GCA_030037375.1. GTDB lineage: Bacteria > Acidobacteriota > Terriglobia > Bryobacterales > Bryobacteraceae > Palsa-187. The sequence goes on from JASHRP010000045.1 coordinate 34,903, forward strand.
GTTACCCGGATCATCGTCAAATTTGAAGGATACACGGGCCGCTATGTCTGGCATTGTCACGTTCTCGAACATGAGGACAACGAAATGATGCGGCCTTACGAAGTGCTGCCCCGTTCCTGAAGTGCTGCCCGTTCTTAAGGCGCGATTACCTCGTATGGACGCATCATCTCATTGTCTTCGTGCTCC
>JASHRP010000447.1 GCA_030037375.1 Bryobacteraceae bacterium
GCGCCGGTCCGCGCGACGAAGTGCAGCCCGAAGACCAGCCCCGCGAGCGCGGCAGCCTGCGCGTAGAACGGAGCGCGCACGTAGATGTTGACGCTGAAGTCGTACCACTTCCTCGGGAAGTAGTGGAACAGAACCGCGATCCCCAAAATGATGCCGAGTTCCTTCGGCACGTTGGCGAAGGAAACGGTCAGCGAACCGATCCGCTGGAGAATCGACACAGCCGTATCGAAATCGGCGGCGCGGAAAAAGATCCACGCGAAGGTGACGTAGTGAAACGTCAGCACGATGTACAAGTAGCGCAAGAATCCCGTGGCTTTCGCGGTTCCGCGCCAGGTCTGCCACAAACGCACGAAGGCCAATCCGATCCCGTGCAGCAGCCCCCATAACACAAAGTTCCAGCTCGCCCCGTGCCACAAACCGCCGAGCACGAACGTGATCACCAGGTTCAGATAGGCCATGGCCTTGATGCGCTTTCCCGGCAGTGAGAAGTACAAATAGTCGCGCAGCCAATTCGAAAGCGTGATATGCCAGCGTCTCCAGAAATCGGCGATGTTCTCGGCCGAGTAAGGACGATTGAAATTAACCGGTAGCTTGATTCCCAGCAGCATCGCCGAGCCCAGGGCGATATCGGTGTAGCCCGAAAAATCGTAGTACAGCTCGAAAGCGTAGGCGTAGACCGCGATCAGCACTTCCGCGCCTGAGTAGAGTTTAGGAAAATCGAACACGCGGTTGACCAGGTTGTTCGCGAGGTAATCCGCGATCATCAGCTTCTTCACCAGTCCGATCGCGATCAGGAACAACGCGCGCCCGCCAGCCGCAGCGTCAAGCTTCTTTGGTTTCTCGAATTGATCCAGCAGCGTTTCGACGCGCGTAATCGGTCCGGCGAGAATCGTTGGGAAGAAGGAAACGGACGCGAGATGCGCCAGGTAGCTGCGAGTGCCCTTGGCGTCGCGGCGATATAGGTCGATCGTGTACGTCAGCGCCTGGAAAACATAGAACGAGAGACTGATGGGTAGCGCCCAACTCCATGCCGGCGCGGTTTTTCCCGTCCAGTTGGCCCAATTGCCGAGGATGAACGGCATGTACTTGAAGAACGCCAGCAGTCCGAGGTTCATCACGACGCTGATCGTGACCAGCAGCCGCCGGATCGCGGGGCCTTTCGAGCGCTGCAATCCGAGGCCAAGAGCATAGTCGATGCTCGAAGCCGCGGGAATTAGCGCGAGCAGCGTCAGGCTCCAGCGAGCGTAGAAGAAATAGTTCGCGAAGAGGACCAGCGCAAGCGTCGCCGTTCTCCATCGCGACAGCGGCCAATAGAGAAAAAAGATCGCCCCTAGGAAGAGGAAGTAGGTTGAAGAATAGAGCGACAAACCTTCAGGATACCAGCCGGTCGCTCCCATCCTGAGGTCAAGCATAAGTGCACTACAACGTAGTGCATGACGCTGGAGGTGCTTCACGGGTGGATTTCATCGGCCCTCAGAGAGGCCTCCGAAACCAATCAACCAAGAGAGACAACGGAGGGGCGATCTATATTGGAGGCTGAAGGCCACGCGCTTCGAGGCAAGGGACTAGGGACCGGCGTTCCCCATGTACGTAACCGTTGAGTATGTAAAATGCAGGACGCCGAAATGCGGCAGCAGAATCAAGGTTCCGCGACCGTTCGCTCCGGGTGAGGTTCGGACGCTCCCGTGTCGAGAGGGCCACGCTGGTCAATACGGAAAGTCGGACATCCAGAGATGCACAGTAGACGCGAGAGTCCTCCGTCAAGGGAAAGCGTGGAGCCAGGGACCGGATTTAAGGCGCACTACCGTTTCGCGTGCTCCCAACGGATCGCCCAGGCTGAGATGAGAAATCCTATGCCAATCGGCACCGGGTGGATGAAGTCTGCCGCGTCCGCTTTCCCCGCCTCGATCTCAACCGGACCGCCGCGCTGAAGTTGACGCAACGTAAGGCTGCATGCAGACGGATTTTTTTTGGGGATGTTTTGTGCTAAAGTGATTCGCTGCACACACCATGTGTAATTTTGGGCGCTCTCATCAGCGTCATTGATATCAATGAGCAGGAACGGTCGAATGAGATTTTGGTACACCGCCACGGCGCCGGCGCTGTTCGTGGCTGGGTCACTTCTGGTTAGCGCCCCGGTTTTCGGCCAACTCGATCTCTCCGGTAGCTGGAATCCTCAATTCAGCGAGGATCAGCCCGAACGCATCCCCGGCCCAGATCTGGTCGACTATCTCGGCATTCCGATCAACGCCGAAGCTCGTCAGTGGGCGTTGAGCTGGGACCCGGACCGTCTTACGTTACCCGAGCATCAGTGCCAGGTTCATACGGCGGCGTACATCTACCGCGGCCCCTTGGCATTGCGCATCTGGGAAGAGCGCGATCCGCAGACGCAGGAGTTGATCGCGATCCACAACTACACCAGCACCTACGAACAGAACCGGACGATCTGGATGGACGGGCGTCCGCATCCGCCGGATTATGCCCCGCACACCTGGATGGGATTCTCCACTGGGCATTGGGACGGCAATGTTCTCACGGTTAACACGACCCACATTAAACAAGGCTGGCATCGGCGCAACGGCATCCCATCAAGCGATGAAATCACGCTGACCGAGCACTTCATCCGGCACGGCAACAATCTGACCCATGTGAGCGTCGTGACCGATCCGATCTACCTCGCGGAGCCCCTCATCAAGAGCCAGGACTACATCTTGAACACAAGTTCGAACGGCAACTGGCTCTGGCCCTGCGAGTATGTCGATGAGGCTCCCGGCCGCAAGCAAGGGGAAGTCCCCAGCTTCATGCCCGGCGAAAACCCGTTCAAAACCGAGTTTGCCGCGAAGTACGGGATTCCGGCAGAGGCGGTGCTGGGCGGCCCTGAGACGATGTATCCGGAGTACAAGCAGAAGCTTAAGAATATGCCGATTCCGCCCAAGCAGACGGTAACAGCGGCGCCGGCTCGATGAAGGTTCCCTTGGAGAGAGCCATTATTATGAAGATATTCCTTGCGGGCGCCGTCGTGACGCTGGCGCTCAGCGCCTCGGCCCAGTCCGGAGCCCAAACGGCCAAAGCCCCGTCGATGAACGACGGCGAAGTTCACGTTCTCAAGGTCCAAGGGAACGTGTACATGCTGGTGGGACCAGGCGGAAACACCGCCGCCAGCATTGGCCCGAACGGTGTGTTGATCGTCGACGCGCAGACCGCCGACGCCAGCGGAAAACTGTTGGCCGCGATCCGCACGCTCAGCGATAAGCCGGTACGCTATATCATCAACACCAGCTTCGATCCGGACCGGACTGGGGGCAACGAGAGCATCGCCAAGCTCGGCGCTCCGGTTGTCGGCGGAAACCTGGGAAATAGCAATCGCGGCGCGGCGATTGTGGCTCGCGAGAACGTGCTCGATCGAATGAGCGCGCCGACCGGTCAAAAGGCGCCGACGCCGGAGGGCGCTTGGCCAACCGTGACTTGGTTCGAGGGCAACAAAGAGATCTTTTTCAACGGTGAGCCGGTGATCACCATGCCGGTTCCTCCCGGCCACACTGACGGAGACGCGATCGTCTTCTTCCGCCATTCCGACGTGATCGCGGCCGGAAACATATTCAACATGAACACATTCCCGGTGATTAATTTGGCGGCGGGCGGAAACATTCAAGGTATTCTGGACGGTCTGAACCACATGCTGGACATCGCGATTCCGGAGCATGAGCAGGAGGGCGGAACATATATTATTCCGGGCCACGGCCGCCTGACGGACGAGCACGACCTGCTGGAATACCGAGATATGGTGACGATCATTCGAGATCGCGTCGAGTACATGATCAAGAAGGGAATGACGCTGGATCAGATCAAGGCAGCCAAGCCGACGTTTGAATACGACAAGCGCTGGAGCGCTCCGTCGGGTCCCGCGAGTTCGGATGGTTTTGTGGAGGCGGTATACAAGAGCCTTAAGAAGTAGATCTTTAGATAGTGAAGCTTAGACGGTCACTGCGCGGTCACTGACCGGCAGATGACCCCGCTTCGATGGGGTTTCGGCTGGGCGCGTGATACGTTGAAATGG
>JASHRP010000448.1 GCA_030037375.1 Bryobacteraceae bacterium
CGCGGTGCAGCTCAGCGGCTGTCCGGTGCGGAATGTAAACAACGTGGTCGCCTGCCACCCGCCGATGATCTCATCCAGCCATCCCGGAGCGTTGCCCGCCAGAGCCTTGCCTTTACCGAACGGGAGCTCGACAACCGCGTCGGCAGTTACCTGATGCCGGGCGTCGTAATCGGCCGGCCCGAGGCCTTCGGAGGGGGCGAAGGCGTTCGGAACGTCGGTGATGCCGCCGCTCTCGGCTCCGGAAGCGTTGTCTATCGCGTGCGATAAGGTGTAGTTGAAGTCGTAACCCCAACCGTGAGTCACCGTACGGCGCAGCGAAACCGTCAGTGCATGATATGCGGATTCACCGGCGTTGGTATACGTTGTCACGCCGGAGTTTTGGGTGGGATAAAACGTGTTGCACCCGAAGATCACGACGCAAGTGCCATTGGCTTGGCGGATGCGATCCATGCTATTCAGCGTGTCCGTCCAGCTTCCTGCGTATTCGTCCCAAACGTCATAGAACAAGTTCGCGGAAGCGCTGCCGGGGATGTAGAGATTCTGGGCGCCAGGGAACAAGTCCTGAATGAAGGGCTGAAGGGGCACGATGCTGGGATTGGCCTTGACCATCGCGGGCGTGACGCCGGAGTAGTAAAGGTTGGAAATCGCCTGCGCGGCCTGCACCCAGGATTGACCGGACTTGGGATCGACGAAGTTGGTGAGCGGTTGCCCGTAATCCTGCTGCAACAGCGCCCGATGCGCTAGGCGTCCCGCGTAGCCGACTTCAATGGTCATATGCTTCGGCAGCGGACGCGCGTAGTTCGCGTTCAAGACATATTCGTACGGCGCCTTCAAATCGCTGGATATTCCAGTGAATGTGGTGAAGCCGCCCTCGATCAGCGGGGGCGTGTAGGGGAACGATCCGCCGGTCGCCGGAGTCAGGCTCGTGAGGGTTGCGCTCGTGCCATTGTACCGCGGGCTGGTGGAGTAATTCGTATTAACCACCTGCCCTACCGAAGTTGCCAGGCCGGGCGAACCGCCGGACGCCATTGCGGCAGCCATGGAGTTGCCGTAGTTGTCGTAGACGATCCCGCCGCCGCCGCGCAGGACGCTGCCCTTACCCATGATCTTCTCCAGCAGCGTGTCGCCTTTGGGCGAGTAAGCGATGCCTAAGCGGGGAGCCCAGTCGTTGTAGTCGGTTGGATAAAAGCCGGGACCGTTATTCGCCGGGCCGGAGACGGCGTAGGTGATATAGGAATCCGGCAGCGCGTAGTTGGGAATTCCATAGATCCCCGCGCCGTTCCGCTGCGCGAAATAATCGTTGAGAGGCACCGTAGGCTGTACCTGAACCCCCTGTGTTTCGTAGGGAACGCCGTAGATCGAGTAGCGAATCCCCGCCGTGATAGTCAGGTTTGGCTTTACTTTCCAGGTATCCTGAACGTATTCCTCGGGCGAGTTCGAAATGTAATCGCGCGTGATGGGAGTGCCGAACGGGATTACCTGCCCGTTGATGCCAAAGTTATAAGTCGCGCTGCCATTGTTCAGCATGCCGAAGATCGCGCCGAAAGCGTTGGCGACGTTGGTGGTCGAAGAGAGCGCCGCGCCGGGAATTGTCTCTTGGATATAGGAGGTTACAGGCGTAGTGATGTCGTTGCCCAAGCCAAGCAACGTGTTTTTGCTGAAGCTATAGCTCGGCTCGTTGTTGTAGGCGGTAGTTATGTTCTGCGCCTGGTGAAAGTTCATGCCGGCCTGGATTGTGTGCTTACCCTTGTTCCAAGTCAAGTCGTCCGTAACATTGGGCGTGGGCGCAATGCGCGAACTCCCACGGGTGGTAGGGGTGAGCGTTGTGAACCCAAAGCTGGGAACCACATTGAGCGTACCAGTAGTGGCTGTGCCCAAGCGCGTGTAGCCGAAGTTGACGGCGTTCACCAAGTTCGGCGTGATCACGTAAGTGTACCGGACCGAGATGCCGCGAGAGTTGTCCTGAAGCTGGGAAACGGGCGACTGGCCCGGGAACTGTTCCGTGGTGTTGACCTGGGAGGCGCCATTCAGCGTCCCGCGAATCGAAATGGTGTGCTTGCCGGCGTTGTCGAGGTTGTAATCGAGCCTGCCGACTTGCGCGTGGTTGTTCAGCGGCTGCGGGGCATTGAAGGTCAGATCGTTGAAATTCAACCCCTTATCGGAAGCGATCAGCGGGTTGTTGCCTGCCGGATACTGTTGCATCAGATTCAGGATGTATGGATTTTCGCCGATCCCCAACGGGTCGATCGCTTGCACCGCCGAGGGGCTGAGCTGAACCGTTTGTCCGCTCTTCAAAAGAACCTCAACAATGCCTTCCTTGAAAGTGTTGCTCGGAACGACGTCGTTTTTGGCTGTCTGACTACGATCCTTGCGGCCCTCCCAGTTATAGAAGAAAAACAACTTGTTTTTCCTGATCGGGCCGCCGACGGAAGCGCCGTATTGGTTGCGGATCAGCGCCGGGCGCGCAACGCCAGCCCTGTTGCTGAACCAGTCATTGGCCTCAAAATCGGTGTTGCGGTTGTATTCATAGACCGAGCCGTGGAACGAATTCGAACCGCTCTTGGTCACAATGGCGACCTGTCCGCCGGCGGTATGGCCCATATCGGAACCCTGTCCGGCGATGGTGGTGCGGAACTCCTGCACCGAATCGAGCGGGATCGGGAGAACTGCATTGAATCCGTTGTTGGCGGTCGAGCCGCGATTGTCGTTGACATCGGCCCCATCGAGAATCACGTTGTTTTGATCCGGTCGTGCGCCCAGCACCTGGCCGGTCGCGCTGACGCCGGGCTCAATGCTCAGCAGCGCGACTACGTTGCGGGTCTGCAACGGAAGCTGTTGGACCTGTTGTTCGGTGAACGGGTTGCCCACCGTTGCGTTTGTCGTGTTGACTTGCGTCGCTTCCGCTGTGACGTTCACCGTGTCGGTGGTCTGCCCGATGTCGAGCTGGACGTTCAACGTCTCCGGCACATCCACTTGCAGCTTTAGCTCGGAGGTTTTGGTTTTGAATCCCGGCTTTTGAACTTCAATTTTGTACGGGCCGGGAAGTACCTGCAAAATTCTATAGGCGCCGGATTCATCCGTCACCTCTTTGCGTACCGCGGATGTATCGGTGTTGGTGATGGTCACGATCGCGCCGGGAACGCTGGCGCCTTGAGCGTCGGTCACGACGCCCGCTAGAGAACTGGTTTGGGCCGCTAGCGGGAGGACGCCGACCGCTAGAGCGATGATGAGCAGAGCGATGAAATGCCGGTTCACTTAAGTCTCCTTCAAATTGTGGTTGGGTCTGTCGCGAGACTAGTCAGACTTGGGACTGGCCGAACAGGGCGACCGATATTGGGCTCAAACCAGGAGAGACAGGCGGCGCGGGACTGTACACTGTCCCGGCGTTTCCCGACAAGGGAGTGACGAGATAACCAGTGTAGGAGAATCGAGCGTCCGCGTCAAATCAATTTGTGTGATCTCGGCAATAATTATGCCAATCGGGCCGACTTCTATAAACAATAAGGTGAGAGAATCTTATTCCGAAATTGGAAGCGTCCAGAAAATGAGCGGGCGAGGCCGCAGCCTCGCCCTTTCTCCCAACTATTTTCGTTGATTTGACGCTGCCATTCGGCAGCCGTATTTACGCCTGCCGTATCTACGCGATGATATCGTGCAAAACGTTGCCGGCGACATCCGTAAGGCGGAAGTCGCGGCCACTGTACTTATAGGTGAGTTTCTTATGATCGATACCCATCAGGTACAAGATGGTCGCGTGAATGTCGTGCACGTGAACCGGCTTTTCGACGGCTTTGAATGCGAAGTCGTCGGTTGAGCCATAGATGGTGCCGCCCTTTACCGCCCCGCCAGCCAGCCACATCGTATACCCGAACGGATTATGATCGCGTCCGCGCTTCACGCCGGCTCCGCCGCCGCCGCCGACTTCGCGCAGCGGAGTGCGGCCGAATTCGGATCCGCAGACCACCAGCGTATCGTTCCACAAGCCGCGCTGTTTGAGGTCCTTGATCACCGCCGCGAACGCTTGGTCGGAGTTCTTAGCGTTCGTCTTATGCGCCATGATGTCGGCGTGCGCATCCCAGGGATCGCCGCTCGAATAGTACACCTGAGTCACGCGCACACCCTTTTCGGCCAGCCGGACGGCCGTAAGGGCTCCGCGAGCTACCGCGCCCGGCCCGTACATATCCAGCGTGGCCTGGCTTTCTTTGCGCACGTCGAACACGTCCGGCGCCTCGGTTTGCATGCGGTACGCGGTTTCCATCGACTTGACCACCGCGTCGATCTGCGGGTCATCGCCGGTGCGCTCCGAGTCAATGCCCTCAATCTTGTCGAGCATATCCAGCTCGCGGCGCTGCTCCGTCAGGCTGAACTTCGGGTTGTTCACATAACTCACCATCGATTTCGGATCGAAGTTCTTCTCGATGGTGACCTTCTTCGGCTTGTCCTTGGCATCCTTGGCGTCGGCTTTGGCGTCCGCCTTGCCGTCCTTCGCGGCCATCTTGCCGTCCTTGCCGGCCTTATCCTTGTCCTTCAGCATGACGCCCTTCTCGTCATCCTTGGCGTCAGCTTTTTTCTCGTCCGCTTTATCGCGCGCCTTGTCCGCCGCTCTGGCGCCGCCGGCGTCCCTGGCATCGCCATCGGCATCGTCGCCGTCGCCGTTGCGTGCGTTCTGGACCTGATTGGAGATATACGTTCCCTGATTCACCGCCGGAAGGAAACCGTTGCTCCACAGCGGGGATCCTACCGTGCTGGGAAGCGTGGGACACAAGACCACGAAGCCAGGCAGATTCTGGTTCTCGCTTCCGAGGCCGTAGGTAATCCAGGCGCCCATCGACGGCCGGCCTGCCTGGTTCGCGCCGGTATTGATCATCAAGCACGACGGCTCATGATTCGGGATTTCCGTGTACACCGAGCGAATCCAAGCGATATCGTCGGCGCACTCGCCCAGATTCGGCCAGAGTTCGCTGACATCCATTCCACACTGGCCGTACTTCTTGAACTTAAACGGCGACTTCATGAGCTCGCCGGTGCGGCGTTCGGTCTTGATCATTCCGCCTGGCAGCGGCTGGCCATCGTACTTATCCAGCATCGGCTTCGGATCGAAGCTATCCAGCGTCGACAATCCTCCGTTCATGAACAGGAAGATGACGCGCTTCACCTTCTGCGGATAATCGAGCTTTCCGATCATCACGCCGCCATCGGCGGTGGAAACGCCGGCGCGAGCGATCGATTGATTCACCGACGCTGCGAAGGCCATCATTCCGAAACCGTTCCCCACACGGCGCAAAGCCTCGCGCCGTGTCAATGGATTCTCAGATTTGTGTTGAGTCATGACTGTCTCTTTCCTTGCCCTAATTCGTAAACGTGAATTCGCTCGAGCTCAACAGAACCTTGATGTAACGGCCCCAGGGTGTGGCGTCGTACTTCGGGGGCGGAGGAGCGCCGCGCCCTCCACGGCCCATGCCGCCCATCATTCCCATGCCCATTCCGGCGTTTGCCTCGCCTTCTCCGCCTGCGGCTCCGTCCGCGGCAGCCGCATCGCCGCCGCCTCCACCGCCTCCGCCGCCTTTGCCGAAGCCTTTGCCCTTTCCGCCGCCTTTACCGCCGCCGAAGTTTCCTCCGCCGCCACCGCCTTTAAACCCTCCACCGCCGCGGCCGCCCCTGTCACCGCCGGTCTTGGCATCCTCGGCGGCTTTGGCCTTGTTCTCCTCGTACTCCTTCATAGGTTCGCTATGCAGATAGTCGAGCCCAAGTTTGATCTCGGCTTCCGTCGGCGCCCGGCCGAAGGCGATCGAGTAGACCTTTTTGATGCGGGCCGTATTGTCCGGCTCATTGGCGACACGCTTGGCCAAATCCTCAGACTCGATCTGCATGAAGTCGCTGTTCATCAGGAACAGGCGCTGCAGCGGAACGGTGGTCGTGAAGCGTTTCTCGGCGCTGATGTTCGGCGTGGGGAAATCGAACGTCTGCAGATACTGATCCAGCCGGACGCGGCT
>JASHRP010000449.1 GCA_030037375.1 Bryobacteraceae bacterium
CGCGATCCTCAGTTAACCAGGGACCACATCACCGCAGCATTCCAATAGCGGCCGCAGTCGGCCACTCGTATCAATGGGTTCCCAGCCGGCGCGTCAACGCACATTATCGCTATCAAACGTGCTTCGCGCATCCCCGGAGAGTATCCGTGGCTGTAACACCATAATCTGCGCCAATCACTGCCATTGCGGCATAGCGATGGCGTAACCATTCCGATTTCCCAGGTTGGACCAAGCGCCGCAGCGCAGAAGTGAACAACGCACGGGGGCCCCGATTTTGGCGGAACATTGCCTAACTCATACGCGCCTGATGTCTCGCGCACCCTGACCGACTCATTGTTCTTAATCTTGAATCGCGGCTCTCTACCGGTGGCCGACGATACGGACGGAAGAAGGACGCAAGCGCGTTTTATGAGGACCAATCTTCCTTCACACAGGACGCAAACAAATCCTGCGGGCGGTCCACGCCGGGATCGGCTGGCTTCTGGACCCGGGCTGAGGACGGGGGGCAAAGCTTTGCATCAGCCGAAAACCTTCTGGAGAACAAGTCACCGTGAACACCCGCCGCGCATCATCGCCATCGGTCCTCACTCGCTGCGGAGAGCGAACATAACGTGGAGGCAGGAAGTCCGCGGGTCCGAGCATCGAGGTGAGCAAGATCGACGGTCAAGCTAATGTCGCATGACTGAGGAATACACAGTCGTTTTTAATTGAAACGGCAGGAAGAGCTGACGCGGCGGATTCAGGACAAACTCGCCAAGGCAAAGCGCGCTCGCACAAAGAAAATCATCAAAATCAGCAGCACCAGCGCGGCGTGGTTAGCCCTGCGTCCCCTCCCGAGAACGCACACAGGCTGAGCGTAGCGGTGAAGAGCGCCGCTCCGGCCATTTGGACGCCATTAGCTCGATCATCGCAGAATGGACATGGACTCCAGGTGAACCGGTGTAACCCCTGCCGTCGGGAGGCGTCCGGCGTCACCAGGAACGCGAAATAGCGTCGCGCACCTGTACGCCTCACCGTCGCCTCGGATACAGGTGATGCCGTTGCAGCCTGGCCTTGAAATCCGGCCAGAATTCCGGATACAGGTTCGCCAGCCCGGAGCCGGCCAGCCTCGTCCCAAATTGAATCGCCATCGCGCCGGCCGTGCGGCTGGCGGGCGGGTAATACAGATTCGAAAAACCCGTGCTCATGGCGGTACCCGTCAGATTCGACCAGTTAAACGTCGTTCCGCCATAGTCCGAAGCGGTTATGAAAGCGCGGCTGATTGCGTACCCGGCACGTTTCCAGACGCCCCCGTACGCCGGCCCGCTCCGCCTGTAAATTACATCTTCATGAAATGCGGATGCCATGACAAAATCGCCGAAAAAGTTCTGCGTCGCTATGTCCGCGCTCGCGGCTCCGATGCGCTGCCCCAGCGCCACCGTTCCGACACCGTATCTCGGGTCGGAGTTGGTGGCCTGCGAAAACGTCCCGTCGAAGGCGCCCGCAGCCAGCGTGAGCGGCGTGAACGTCTCATCCTGAAAATTCTTCCAGTTTCGCCCCATCGGCGACTGAACCGGCCCTGCGGGTGACGACGCCGGCGGAGGAGACGGGGCGTCCGCCGAATCCTGCGCAAGTCCGCGCCCTACGAACCCCAACCCAACGCAGACGACCGTCCAATTACGAAGCATCACATCCCTGGCTACGCGTGGACATGTGCAATCGATATGCCATCCGCCGCGCAGCCGCTATCCGTAATGCACAGCGCACCGTCTGGACCCACGTTGAGATCCTTACGGTTGTAGAATGCTTTGGACGGGTGCGTTTCTGTTTGAGAATCCATAAGGGGGAAGCCGTGTCCAAGAAAATCTCTGGAGCCGCAATCTGCCTCGCACTATGCTGCGGAGGCGCGATGGCGCAGGACGCCAAGACGGTAATCGCCAATGCGCAAAAGGCTCTTGGCGACGTGAAGTCCATCACCTACTCAGGCTCGGCGAAGGATGTGGCATTCCAACAGTGCGGAGCGAATTCCACGGACATGATGTGCCGGGGAACGCACGATCCGATGCGGCCGATCAATAACTACGTCCGCGTCATCGATCTTACTCTCCCGGCATCGCGACAGACGGGAACGACCAATAATATCGGAGCCGGAGGCTCGACGACCGTGATGCCTGGGGTCTTCTTTCAGCAGGTAACGGCGCAGCAAGCCGATGTTTCGCAGTCCTGGGCGAACTCGCTCGAGTTTTACATCACCCCGTGGGGCTTTCTGAAAGGCGCTGCCGCTAATAACGCGACCGTGAGTCACCGAAAAGTCGACGGCAAAAACTACACCGTCTTAACGTGGAGTCCGACGGTCAAAGCGCCTTCCGGCAAGAGCTACGTTATCAATGGCTACGTGAACGATAAGAACATCGTCGACCGCGCGGAAACCTGGCTCGGGGAAAACATCATGGGCGACATGCACATTCTGGCGACTTACACAGGCTGGAAGGATTTTGGGGGAGTCTTGGCTCCCACGAAAATCGTGCAGACTCGCGGCGGCTGGCCCTTCTTTGAAGTGGATGTGACCGCGGCGAAGGCGAATCCTCCCGATGTGGCCACGCTGGTTCCCGCGCCGGCGCCCGCGCGTGGCGGAAGGGGCGGCGGTGCGCCACCCGCTCCCGCTCCTCTTGTGGTCACTTCGGAAAAGCTGGGGGACCAGTTGTACCGGCTGACGACCGGGCCGGGCAGTTATGACTCCGTGATCGTCGGGTTTAAAGATTACGTGATGATGCTGGAGGCCGGCCAATCCGAAGCGCGGGCGTTAGCTTATATCGCCGAAACCAAGAAGCTGATCCCAGGCAAGCCGATCCGGTACGTCATGAACACGCATCCCCATTCCGACCATACCGGAGGGCTGCCTACATTGGTCGCCGAAGGAGCGATCGTCATTACCCAAAAGAATAACGTGGAGTTTTTGGACAAAGCGCTGAACACTCCGAGGACGCTGCTGGATGACACGCTCGCCAAGAATCCGAAGAAAGCGAAGATTGAAGCGGTGGAGGAGAAGAAGGTTTACACCGATGGAACCCGCACGGTGGAGATGTATCACGTAGCGCCGGTTCCGCATTCAAACGGGTTGATGATCGCCTTCATCCCCAAAGAGAAGATCCTGTTTCAAGGCGATTTCTCCGTGACGCCCGGGGAGCCGGCGAACGATCACGTGAAGGCCCTGGTGCCGATCCTGGAAAAGCTCAATATCGACTTCGACCGGTACATCAACGTCCACACCTCAGCGGCTCCGCAATACAAAGCGGATGTGTGGAAGGCCGTCGGTAAATAAGCATCGGCAAATAAGAAAGACGCGGGGCCCCGCGGGAGCGATAATCGGGGTATGAAGTCGACCGCACTCTGGCGCTCCCTATTACTAACTGGCGTGCTTCTTCCCGCGACCATGGTCGCGGAGGAGGGGATGTGGACCTTCGACAACC
>JASHRP010000046.1 GCA_030037375.1 Bryobacteraceae bacterium
TCATCGCGCCTTCCGGGAGCTTGTGATGATTGGGCCGCTGGAACTGCGCCCAAACGCCCTCATGGCAACCGGCGCACTCGGCATTGATCTTCTGCGCGGACTGCGGGGTTCGCTCATCGGAATGAATCTTGTGGCAGGACGTGCAGGCGACTTGATTTTTGGCGTGGCTGCTCTCGAGCCGGCCCACGTGGGTTGGCTGGTTCAAGTGGCATCCCAGGCACAGCTTGTCGATCGCCGCGGACGCGAGTTTGGGAGGGTTCACGATGTCGGCAGGGTCAGCGGATCCGGAGTGTTTGGCTCCGGACCCGTGGCAACTCTCGCAGGAATGCCCGGCAAAGCCCTTATGGGCGTCGGTCTCCAAGACATGGTGCCGATTGGCCGCAAAGCTCTTGACTACGCTCTCGTGGCAGATTTCGCAGGTGTCCGTGCTGCCGAGCCCAGCATCGGGCGCTTGCGCCATTGTTAAAGGCGCAAGACCCAAAATAAGCAACGCAAGCCCACAAGCTGGGCTAGTACTGCGCATGCACCTGGTCGACAGCGTATGCCCCGCCGGTGCCGTGACAGACGTTGCAGGCTTCACCAAGCGAGGTGGTATTGGAAAGGGCGTGAGACGCCGTCGCGATATCCACGTGGCAGCCGGTACATGCCGAGGTGATCGGCTGCACCGGATTGATCGGTCCTTGCGGGTCGGTGACTGGAAGCAGTCCGGTCAAAGCCAGATCGTTCTGCTCACTGCTATTGACGTGGCAGAGCGAGCAGTTCTGAGTTTCCAACGGCGAGCCGGTGGGGCTCAGCGCCGGGAACAGCACCGCCATAACCGACGAAGCGGTGTCGTTCGGGTTGGTGAAGTCGTTGACGCTGCCGCCGAAGCCGATAATCGTGTAGTTCCGCCCGGTCCCATTCATGTTCACGCCATAGTGCACCTTATGAACCATCATGGCGAAGTTGATACCCTGCGGAGGCAAGGATTTCTGGGCCGCGACCGTTGCGCTAGAGCGCGTGGAGGCGTCGTTGTTGTTCGGGTTGTGGCAGAACACGCAGTACTCGACGTTGTTGCGCAGCGTTCCGTGTATCGACAGGTTGACGTGGCACCCGTTGCAATTGGCCTCCTGGACCACCGTACGGCGAGGCGTCACCGGCGATCCATCCACCGAGAAGTAGGTGACCGGATTCGCCGCTCCGTATTCGATCGCGGTCTGGACCGTCGCTCCATTGATCAGCTCCGGCTCGGTCTCGGTTCTGCGCGCCTCGATGCCGATGGCGAAGGTGCCGCCGGCGTTCGCCGGAATCGCATGCGTGAAGGTGTACATGCAGGTTCCCGAAGAGGTGCACGTCGCGCCCGTCATGCTCTCGGTGACATAGCCCGGCGTGGTCACGGTGCTTCCAAAGCTGACGGCCCCGAAATCGGTGGTCGGGCCGGTCATGGTCGCCGAGATCGAGCCGAGCGCGGACAAAGGTACCGCGGCTCCAGCGGTGTTCAGCACCGTGAAGGTGAGCGTCGGCGTGCTTCCTGCCGTGCCGCCCGTGACTCCCGTAATCTTCACATTGAGCCCGGACAACAACGTGGACTCCGCGGGCACGACGTGCGCTCCCATGATGGATGCGTCAAAGTCCATTTCGCCTTTAGGAACGTGGCAGTTGGTGCATTGCGTATCGTCGTTCTGGATTCCGCCCGCGTGATTGGCGCCGGTGGCGAAATTCACGTTGTCGTGGCAGGAGCCGCAGGCCGCGCGCGTGGGGTTCGTCAGATAAGCCGTCTCTTGCGCGGCCCCGGTGGTCTGCGAGTGGCACACCGTGCAGCGCCGCGGGTCGGTTAGCCCCGCATCGGTCGGGAACTCAACGGTCGAGTAGTTAAAGCAGGGACTCGAGCACACCGAGGAAGTGGTCCCATGCGAGTTGATCGCCGGAATGTATTGTCCCCCAGCCACCACGCTCGGCAGATTCGCGCCCATGTGGATCTTGTGGAAGAAAACCTTCGCGTCCATGGTGTCGCCAGTGTTGGGATCGACGTTCTGGGGCGTGTGGCACAGGACGCACATCGTCATGCCCCGGCGCGAGCCGCCATGCGCCGAAAGCTGGTCGTGACACGCGTTGCAACTCGCCGTCTCGATAATGTCGTGGACGTTGGTCACCTTGGAACCGTTAGGCACGAAATTATACGTCGTACTCGTGTAGTTGGTCCCCAGATTGTACGCCGTGAGATTTCGAGAACCGTAGATCCCTATGGTGTGCGTTGCCGTGGCATCGAAGCCGGAGGGCGCGGTTGTTTTGAAAACGTACTGATACCCGGTTGCCGTCGCGGTCGCCACGCCTCCGGAGTCCGCTCCGGGCTGGTTCGTGGTCGGGAGCGCCGGATTGCTGATCGTGGCGGCGGCCGCGCGCGTGGTGTAGGCCGTGTAGTCCTCTTGACCGTTCGGCAAAACAGCGGCGATGTAGCTCAGACTGATCGCGCCCGGAGTGGTTATTCCCGCCACGTCCAAGGGGAGGCCGTTGGGATCGGTCAGCGTATAATTCACCGTTATGGTGCCATTGGCCGCGATCGACGCACCGGTGATGTTGATATTCAGCCCAGGCGCTACGAATTCCACTGTCTGAGCGTCCGCGTAAAACGCCTTCTCCTGCGGACTGTATTGGTGCTTGGGCGCGCTTGCCAAGCTGGCCGCCACCACCAATCCAAGGAGCGCAAATCTCCCGTACCGTCGAAGCCAATCCATGCAACAAAACCTCCGCCCTGAAATGAGAGCGCGAACGCCCTTACCCTCCATAGTGAAGAACGAGGGAAAACTCTCTTACCGAAAGCACGCGTAGTGCCGCGAATTTTTCGCTATATCTATGATTCTTCGGGGTGGTATGGGGCAAATGCCCCAAGGCTGGGTTATTTGGCGCAGGGGCCCTGGGTCTTGCTCAGGAACTTTCCCTGGATTGGATGAGATCGAGCTCAAGAGCCGGGGGAGGATTTGTAAGGCAAATCCGCCGGTTGTGGGGATTCGATAGCGCCTGGTGATATCTCAAGCTCCCGCTCCGCCTATGCGGAACCAAACTTGCACATATGCCTTTTGCCGTGCCTGTGGCTACACCATCTCGAATAGACAAGGGAGGGGTGTGCCCGACCTAGCTGATAGCCGCTTTCGCGATCTGCTGGAGGCGGCGCCGGACGCAATCATCGAGGTGGATACCGAAGGACAGGTGGTCCTGCTCAACCGTGCCACGGAAACGCTTTTCGGTTACCCCCGGCAGGAACTATTAGGCCAGAGCGTCGAGGTTTTGGTTCCTGAAGACCTCCGGGCCGTGCATGCGCATCACCGCGAAGATTACCGGCGGCACCCTTTGACGCGTCCGATGGCCAGCGGATTGGAGTTGCAGGGCCGGCGCAAGGATGGATCGCGCTTCCCGGTCGAGATCAGTTTGAGCCCGGTCAAATCCGACGACGGTTTTCGCGTGACGGCCATCATCCGGGACATCTCGGAACGAAAGCGCGCGGAGGAGCAGCTTCGGGAGGTTCGCGAACAGTACACGCGAGAACTGGAGGCTCGCAACCGGGATATCGAGCGGGCCAACCGGCTCAAAAGCGAATTCCTGGCCAGCATGAGCCATGAGTTGCGCACGCCGCTGCACACCATCATCGGTTTTTCCGAACTGCTCGGTGAGGAGATTCAAGGCGCGCTGAACCCGAAGCAGAAGCGCTTCGTAGAGCACATTCATGGCGATTCGCTGCATCTGCTCGAACTGATCAACGACATTCTCGACTTGAGCAAAGTGGAATCCGGGCGGATCGAGTTGCGCCGTGAGCCGTCCGACCTGGCGGCACTCATCGAAGAAACGGTGTCCTCAGTCCGTCCTATTGCCGAAACCAAGCAGCTCACGATTCATTCGAGGCTCGGGCGGATGCCCGCGGTCGAAGCCGATCGCGTTCGCGTCAGACAGATTCTGATGAACCTGCTTTCGAACGCGCTCAAGTTCACACCTGCCGGAGGCCGCATCGACGTCGAGGCGGAAATGGAAAACGGCGCGGCCAAGATCTCCGTCGCCGATACCGGCATTGGAATTCCCGCTCAGGAGCATGCGGCGATCTTCGACATATTCCACCAGTCCGCCGCCACTACCAAGGGCGTCCGCGAAGGCACCGGTCTAGGCTTGGCCATCACCAAACGCCTGGTGCAGGAGCACGGCGGTACCATCAAAGTTTCGAGCGAGCTCGGGAAAGGGAGCCGGTTCACGTTCACCATTCCAAAAACGCAGCGCAAGGAGGCCGGACCGAAATGAAAAAGGTGCTGGTGGCGGACGACAAGGATACCGGGCGCGAACTGGTCCGCACGGTGCTCGAAAACTGCGATTACGAAGTTTTTGAGGCCGGCGACGGCGTGGAGGCTCTGGAGCAGGCCCGGCAGGTTCGTCCCGATCTCATTATTCTTGACCTGCACATGCCTCGCCTGGACGGATTTGGGGTGATCAAGGAACTGCGCCGCGACGAAAGCTTCGCGAACACGCCCGTGATGGCGCTGACGGCAAGCGCGATGATGGGCGACCGGGAGCGCGCCCTGGCCGCGGGCTTCACGGGGTACATCGCCAAACCGATCCGGCTCGGTACCCTCCGTTCCGAAGTGGAACGTCTTTTAGAAAAGCCCGGCACCTCTTAAAATGGAAATAATAAAAGGTTCATGTCCGCCAAGCCAGCAATTTCCCTTTTGATCATCGACGACAACCCAGGCAGCCTGGAACTGCTTTCGAGCGCGCTCGCGCAGCCCGAGCTCGAAATCCTCACCGCGTCAGACCCTGAAGAAGGCCTGGATCTGATGCATGAGCGTCATCCGCAGATCGTTCTTACCGATCTGGTAATGCCGAAAATGACCGGCATGGAGGTGCTGGAGCGGGTTATGGAATTCGATCCCGCCACCGACGTGATCCTGATGACCGCGCATTACTCCACCGAGTCGGCCGTTGAGGCAATCAAAAAAGGCGCGTCCGACTACCTCAACAAGCCGGTCTCGATCGCCGCGCTGCGGGAGCGGGTGGGGAAATTGATCGAGAGCGCGCGGAAGCGGCGCAAGGCCAGCATCCTTGAAGACGAACTTGCCTCCAGCGCGGAATTCGAAGGAATCGTCGGCAATAGCCCGTTGATGTGGGATATGTTTTCGCGCATCCGCAGAATCGCCCCGCATTACCGGGCGGTGCTGCTCACCGGGCAGACCGGCGTCGGCAAGGATCTGGCCGCTCAGGCTCTGCACCGGCTGAGTCCCGCTTCCCAGGGCCGCTACGTCGTGCTGAATTGTTCGGCGGTGGTGGAGACGCTGTTTGAAAGCGAACTCTTCGGCCACGTGCGCGGATCGTTTACCGGCGCGACCAACGATAAAGCGGGATTGGTCGAGCATGCTCACGGGGGCACGCTGTTCCTGGACGAAATCGGGGACATGCCGCTGGCCACGCAGGCGAAGCTTCTGCGGGTTCTCCAAAATCAGGAAGTGCTGCGAGTGGGATCGCTGACGCCCCGGAAGGTGGATGTCCGGGTGATCGCCGCGACCAATCGCAACCTGCGAAAGTCGATCGCCGAGAGGCTGTTCCGCGAGGATCTCTATTACCGGCTTTCGATGGTGGAGATCGACGTTCCGAGCCTTGCGGAGCGGAAAGAGGATCTACCGCTGCTGGAGCGGCACTTCATCGCGAAATTCGCCGCGCAATATGGAAAAGACATCCGCTCGCTAACTCATCGCGCGCAGATCGCGCTGGCGCTGCACTCCTGGCCGGGAAACGTCCGCGAGTTGGAGAATGCCATTGGACACGCGTGCATGATGACCCTTGGGCACGTCATCGATGTCCAGGACCTTCCCGATTACCTGCATAAGGGGAGCGCTGCCGGTTCCGAGGCTCCCTCGGCGCAATCCGCCATGGTCGATGAACCCGGCGGAGCGGTGAGTCCCGGGTCGCTCGAGGAGCAGGAGCGATTGCTGATCCTGCAAGCGATGCGGACGGCCGAAGGCAATCAGTCCCAGGCCGCCCGCATTCTGCGCATCGGGCGCGATGCGCTGCGCTACAAGCTAAAGAAGCACGGTCTATAGCAACCGCGCCGCCCGCCGGTTAGCTTTGATGGGAAATTAGAACGTAAAGGTAAGCGATGGCCAGAGCCAGACCGGTGGCCACTGTCACTACAGTTAGCGTCTCGCCGTAACGGTCAATGGCGTGGAACTTCTGCGCCGCGACCTCCTGCCTGGCGACTTCGGCAGCTTTCCACGGCTCGGGGTGAATCAAGTCGTCCTCTTTCATAGTGAGGAACTTGCGGTAAAGCGCCAGCCCGAGCGTGGCTACGCCCAAGCAGATCCAAGCAATCAAATAAGGTGTCCAGTTCATGATTCTCGTGCCTCCTGCGCCTGGAATGATGCACACGGTTTGCCAAGGCGAGCGCCTCCAAATTTCAATCATTTCCGACGAAGTTAGGCGAAGCCAGGGCCACACCGCGAAGTGCGGCTGCGTGCAGTGCGCGGTATCGCGCAGACCAATTCCCCAAAAACCTCAATCCTTATCCGCAAGTGCCTGAGTTCTACCACCATCGGACGACATACCGGATTGGACCGCACCGTGCACCTGTGATTCGCGTTGGAGGAAAGCGGGTCATGACCAAAATTCAAGCTGCGGTATGGCTCTCCGGCGCAAGCTTGCTGCTCGCCTCCGCGCCGGCGTTTGCGCATCACTCCTTCGCGGCGGAGTTTGACGAGCGGCAGCCGATCACCATCAGCGGCTGTGTGACGAGAGTGGAGTGGATGAATCCGCACGCTCATTTTTATCTCGACGTTAAGGACGCGAAGGGCAACGTCGCGAACTGGGAATTCGAGCTCGGGAGTCCGAACGCGCTGATGCGGGAAGGCTGGATGCGGGGCTCGATGAAAATCGGCGACGAAGTAACGGTGCAGGGTTTCAGAGCGAAGGACGGCTCCAACCTGGTCAACGCCAAGAGTGTGAAGCTCGCCGACGGCCACAATTTGTTTGGCGCGTCCTCGGCTCCCGAGGGCGGGCGCTAACGGAAGGGAAGGGAGAACCATGGGACAGATCGTCGCCGCAATGGCCACCATGCACGCGCCGCAGTTGTTCACGCGGCCGCCTGAAGAAGACCCCGAAAAGCTCGACGCCGGCATCGCCGCGATGCGCAGGCTGGGACGTCTGCTGGACGAAACCAAGCCGGACGCGCTGGTAATCTTCGCCAGCGATCACATGGAAACATTTTTCCTCAAATCCGTTCCGACGTTCTGCATCCTAGCCGGCGAGCGCGCCCACGCGGAGTTCGCGGGCAGGAGTTGGGATTTGGCGATTCATCGGGCCTTCGCGGAGGCGATGTTGGAGGGGTTGGTGCGGCGCGACTTCGACCTGTGTTATTCCCAGGACGCGGTGTTGGGACATTCCTTCGCGGCGCCGTTCGAGTGGGTGGTGGGAGCGCGCGACATTCCGGTGGTTCCCTTCTTCGTCAACACGTATCTCCCGCCGCTCACCACCGCGCGGCGCGCAGCGGCGCTGGGCCAGGCCATCGCCGAGATCGTCAAATCGCGCCCGGAACGCGTGGCGCTGCTGGCCAGCGGCGGCATGTCGCATTATCCCGGCACTTGGAAGTATTATTCGCCGGCCTTCGACTTCGACCATTGGTGTATTGGAGAGTTGGAAAACGGACATAGCGAATCCTTCCTGCGGCTCACGCCCGAACAGCTCGACGAAGTGGGCAATACAGAGATGCTGCCTTGGGCCCCGGTTCTGGGAGCCGTTGGAGAGCAGCACCCGGAGGGACAACACATGGAGCTGCTCTCCTACCAAGAAACCGCGCACCACGGACATGCCGTGGCGATCTTTCATCCTGGGGAGAAAAGGGACGCGCGGCCGCCCCAGCCCTTCCATTTCCACAATCATCCATATCACTTTTACGATCACCCGCCGGTTGCGTCTTACCGGCTGAACAAGCTGCTGTACGACGCGAGATACAAGCCCAGCCTCCGCTTGCGAATGTTCGAGGACGTAGGCGCTGTCGCGTCGGAATACGGGCTGGACCGGGAAGATACGGCCGCGCTACGCGACGTGTTCCAGTTCCGCTACCTTCATACGGACACTCCGGCGCTCGACGCGGATCCGCTGGTGGCGCGGGGCGCGCATCCGGTGGGGGCTTTGATGGCCGTTCACGTATTGCAGCAGGAACAGCGCAAGTTCGGCCATGCGGAAGTGTACTTAGGCTAACCGGACGCGGAGCGTCGTCAGCGGGTACGATTGGTCCGCGGCTATGATCGACGACATTCTGGAAGCATTGGCGGGAGCCTGTCTCGACTTCACTCAGCATATATAATCTATACGAGTGGACATTTACGACGAAATCGTCCGTCTGCGGAAGCTCGGCCAGAAGTGCGCGCTGGCGACCATCGTGCAAAAGCGCGGCTCGATTCCGAGCTTCGAGAGCGCCAAGCTGTTGGTGCGTGAAGACGGGTCGATGATGGGCACCGTCGGCGGCGGATGCGTCGAAGCCGAGGTCTGGAACGCCGCGCGGGAAGTCATCGACACGGAGAAACCCAAAAACCTGTCCTTCAGCCTGGGCCAGGAAGCGGCCTACGACGAGGGTCTCATCTGCGGGGGACAAGTGAACATTTTCGTCGAGCCGGTGGTTCCGCAGCCGCACGCGTTCATCTTCGGCGGCGGGCACGTCTCCAAAAGCTTGTCGAAAGTGGCTACGCTGGCGGGATTCGCCACGGTGATTATAGATAATCGCGAGGCTTTCGCCAATCCGGACCGATTCCCGGAGGCCGAAGCGACTTACGCCGAAGAGTACGAAGAAGTCTTTCCGAAACTGGCGATAACTTCCTCGAGTTATGTGATCATCGTGACGCGCGGCCACCGCGACGACATGCGCGTCCTGCGCTGGGCGATTACCACGCAGGCCCGCTATGTGGCCATGATCGGCAGCAAGCGCAAGACGATTTCAGTGGTGCATGAGCTCGAAAAAGAGGGATTTTCGC
>JASHRP010000450.1 GCA_030037375.1 Bryobacteraceae bacterium
GCTGCTGGTTGCTCAAGCCGGCCGCGAAGCGGAAGTTTTCGACGTCTTCAAGAAGTGGGGGCTCGACGCGGTCACCATCGGCCGAGTCACCGGCGACGGCCTGCTGCGCGTAAAGGATCACGGCAAGGTTGTCGCGGAGATCCCCAATCGTGAACTGGCTGACGAGGCTCCGCTTTACGATCGCCCGCACAATACGCGGCCATATCGAACGGCTCCTCTGGAGGCTCCGGACATTCCAACATCGCGCGATCTTACCGAGGATTTGCTGAAGCTGCTCGCGTCGCCCGACCTCTGCTCCAAGCGCTGGATCTACCAGCAGTACGACTACACCGTCCGCACCAACACGGTCGCCGGACCCGGCAGCGATGCCGCCATCGTGAGGATCAAGGAGACCGGCGCCAGCGTGGCGATGTCGGTGGATGGCAATGCCCGCTATTGCATGCTCGACCCGCGGGAAGGCGCGAAGCTTCTGGTCGCGGAGTGCTGCCGCAACCTTTCGACCGTCGGAGCGCAGCCGGTTGCTGCCACCAATAACCTCAATTTCGGCAATCCGGAGCGGCCCGAGATCATGGCGCAGCTTGTCGAAGCCATTGAAGGCATCGCCGAGGCCTGCCGCTTCTTCGAAACTCCGATAACCGGCGGCAACGTCAGCCTTTATAACGAGACCCTCGGCGAATCGATCTGGCCGACGCCGGTCATGGGCATTGTAGGCCTGCTCAAGACCGCTCCGCCGGTCACAATTCCGTTCAAACAGGAAGGCCGCACAGTGATGACAGTCGGAAGCCTGGGGGGCACCGATGCCAGCCATTTCGGCGGTACCCAGTACGCCAAGGTTGTTCTGGACGATATATGGGGGCTGCCGCCAGCGCTCGATATGGACTATGAAAAGCGGGTTCAGGCCGCGATCCGGGAAGTAGTAAATGCCGGGTTGGCGGAATCGGCCCACGATCTCGGCGAAGGCGGCCTTGCCGTGGCATTGGCTGAAAGCTCTATGGGTGGCATCGGCGCGCACATTCAAATTGACGATTCCTTGCGATCCGAATTCGCGCTGTTTCACGAAGGCCCGTCGCGTGTCCTAGTTTCGTCCGCAGACCCGGCAGCCGTGGAGGCGATCGCCCGGCGCCACGGCGTCGCCTGCTCGCGCATCGGCGTTACAATGAAGGAGCGGTTACGAATCGATCACCACTCCGTTGCTTGGGTGGATTCCCCCGTCGATCGGCTCCGCGAGGTTTGGGAGAACGCTCTAGAGGAGTTGCTTGCACCCGCCTATGCCTAACCCGACGCCGGAAACCGGGGACGCGGAAGAAATACCTTTCGATAAACTCCGCGAGGAGTGTGGCGTGTTCGCGGTCTGCGGCCACCCCGAAGCTTCGAACATCGCCTATTTGGGGCTGTATGCGCTGCAGCATAGGGGTCAGGAAAGCGCCGGAATCGCCTCCAGCGATGGCCGGCTGATTCACACTTACCGCGGCATGGGCCGCGTGGCGGAGCTCTTCACGCCCGAAGTCCTCGGCGGGCTGCCCGGTAACATGGCGATCGGCCACACGCGCTATTCGACCGCCGGCGACACCGTGCTGTTGAACGCGCAGCCGTTTTCGGTCCACTGCAACAAGGGACGGATCGCGGTGGCCCACAACGGCAACATCACCAATGCCGCGGAGCTGCGACGCGAACTGGAACGCGAAGGCTCGATCTTCCAAGCCTCGAGCGATTCCGAAGTCATCCTCCACCTGGTCGCTCGTTCGCGGGAACGGACGCTCGCCGGCGCCCTGCGCGAGGCGCTGCTTCAGCTCGAAGGCGCGTTTTCGCTGGTGTTTTTGGCCGAGGATCGAATCCTGGTCGCGCGCGATCCCAACGGATTCCGGCCCTTGGCTTTCGGCCAGATGGAGTTTTCCGGCGGCCACACCTGCCACGTTTTCGCCTCCGAAACCTGCGCCTTCGACCTCATCAATGCGGTCTATCTAAACGACGTCGAGCCAGGCGAGATGGTCATCGTCGGCCCGGAGGGCATGACCCGCGAGCGCTACGCTCCGCTCCGCGACCACTCGCACTGCGTTTTTGAGCACGTCTATTTCTCAAGGCCAGATTCGATTGTCTTCGGCCGTCCCGTGCAGGAATCGCGGGAGAACCTGGGGCGCAGGCTGGCTCGCGAATGCCCGGTGGATGCCGATGTTGTCGTGCCCGTCCCCGATTCCGGAACCGCCGCGGCGATCGGCTACGCGGCCGAGTCGGGCATTCCCTTCCGCCAGGCTCTGATCCGCAATCATTACGTCGGCCGCACCTTCATCGAGCCGTCGCAGGCCATACGCGACTTCGGCGTCAAGCTCAAACTGAACCCGGTCCGCCATCTGCTGGAGGGACGCCGCGTGATTCTAGTGGACGACTCGATCGTGCGCGGCACGACTTCGCGCAAGATCGTCCGCATGGTGCGCAACGCCGGTGCTCGCGAAGTCCATCTGCGCATATCCTGCCCGCCGACTATTTCTCCCTGCTTCTACGGCGTCGACACGCCCGTGCCCGCCGAGCTGATCGCCGCCAATCATTCCGTGGAAGAAATCCGCCGCTTCGTCGAAGCCGATTCCGTCGCGTACCTTTCGCTCGGCGGACTGCGCGAAGCAGTTTCCGATTTCAATCACGATTTCTGCTACGCCTGCTACACCGGCAACTATCCTACTGAGCTGGTCAACATCGACGAATTGATGTCCGCGAGAGACCGCCGCTAGCCGAGGCGACGCGTCAGACCGCCCGGCCGCCGTAGTTGCGCTCGTAGTAGTGCAGATACTCGCCCGATTTGACTCGTGACACCCAATCACCGTTTGAACGATACCAGGCAATGGTCTCTTTCAAGCCCTCTTCAAACGGCATTTCGGCGCGCCAGCCCGTCTCGCGCATCAGTTTCTCGCTCGAGAGCGCGTAGCGGCGGTCGTGGCCAGGGCGATCCTTCACCGTCTGCATCAAGCTCTCAGGTTTATCGAGCGCGGCAAGAATCTTGCGCACGACGTCTACGTTCGGAAGTGCGCGGCTTCCGCCGATGTTGTAAATCTCGCCCGGCCCGCCCTTTTCGATCGCGGCCATTATCGCCCGGCAATGATCGTCTACGTACAGCCAGTCGCGAATCTGCATGCCGTCTCCGTAAATCGGCAACGGTTTGTCCTCAATCGCATTTGAGATCATCAGCGGAATCAGTTTTTCGGGAAATTGATAAGGACCGTAATTGTTGGAGGCGCGCGTCACCGTCACCGGCAGCTTGTAGGTCACGAAATAGGACAAGGCCAGCAGATCCGAACCCGCTTTTGACGCCGAGTACGGGCTGCTGGCGCGCAACGGGTAGTTCTCGTCAGCCTCATGCGGAGGCTCGATGCTGCCGTAAACTTCGTCGGTCGAAACATGCAGAAATCGTGGAACCTTCAGCTTGCGCGCGCCTTCGAGCAGAGTGAGCGTGCCGCGCAGATTCGTTTCAAAGAAGGCGTCCGGGGAAAGAATGCTGCGATCGACGTGGGATTCCGCGGCGAAATGGACGATTACATCCGGCCGCAATTGCTCGATCGTCGATTCAACCAGTTTCGCGTCGCAGATATCGCCATGCACGAAACGATGCTTCACGTGCGCGGGAAGGGACGCCAGGTTCTCCAGATTTCCCGCGTAGGTGAGCTTGTCGAGATTGACTATTTCAGCGTTGGTGCTCTTCGCCAACATGCGCACGAACGCACTGCCGATGAAACCGGCTCCTCCGGTCACCAGGAATCGCATTTACTTGTGTTGCAGCTCCCAGTCGTAGGCGATCGAGGAATCGTTGTATGGAACGCGCCCTTCATCCTCCGGATCGTACAGGCGGTTGGTGACATACGCCAGCATTGCCGCCGTCTCTCCAACAACCTTGTATCCGTGCCCGACGCCGGGCGGAATTCGGATTTGCCACGGCTTGAGCGGGCCGACATACATGGTGTTCTTCACGCCGTAACTCGGCGAGTCGGAGCGCATATCCACCAGAGCTACCTGAAAAATCCCCTGAGCCGGAACCCACAGATCGGTCTGGCGGCGATGAAAATGAAACGCCTTGATCGTGCCTGGATAGCTCAGGGCGGCGGAAACCTGCGTAGTCTCAGGAGGGAAATCCGCTGCCAAGCCCTGCTTCAAGCGTGCAACTTCCAAAAAATACCCGCGATCATCCGGCCATACATCGTACGGACGAATCTCGACGCCCTCGATCCTGCCGGGCGCATCCGGCGTTCGAAGCACCCGGCCAATCCCCGGCTGACAGTGCGGCGTCTCGATGGACACCTGCGGAGTCACACTTGCAGTCACACTTGACATTGGGCTGAACCACTAGATTAGCGCAAGCATCACACGCGCCAATGGTCCGGCCTCCAGTTCTGGATCGACTCCTTGATCTGCTTGCGACTCCAGCCCCCAGCAAGCGCCTTCTCCGCCAATCCGGCAACCTCCGCATCGGAAGCAAACCGCAGGCCGATCAACTGATCCTCGGTCAATTGGCCGGCCTTCCCGGCGAACGCCGACGCCAGCTCCCTCAATCGGAGCCGCTCCTCCAGGCGGATCACGCGATCCTGCACCTTCAGCGCATACAATCTGATCTTGAAGGTCGCCACTAGCGCCCAGAGCCCGGCCACCACATGCATCGCCGAGGGCCAACCGGGATTGCGCACAAGTTGCACGATGGTATCGACCAACATGAACATTGCCACCGGTCCCAGGAAGAAGTGGAACAGCGGATCCCATTTAATGTGACTCTTCAGCGTTTGCTCTTTTTGTGCCATGAAGGTTATCCTACTTCACCGGCTCCGAAGCCGCATTCGCCATGCAGACCTTCAAATTGACCCTGGAATACGACGGTTCGAAATTCTCCGGCTGGCAACAGCAGATCAATGCTCGAACGGTGCAAGGCGAGCTGATCGAAGCCGCGCGCGCCATTCTGCGCGCGGAAATCGACATTCAGGGCGCGGGGCGCACCGATGCCGGCGTCCACGCCCTAGCGCAGGTGGCGCATATCAAGCTGCGAACGCCGGCCAAGCTCTCGCCCGCGGATTTGCTTCGCGAGCTAAATCAGCGTCTCCCATCCAGCATTGCCGTGATCGATCTCGAGCTCGCCCCCGCTCGCTTTCACGCGCGCCACGACGCGGTCTCGCGCGGCTATTTCTATCAGATCTCGACGCGCAAGACGGCGCTCGCGAAGCGCTACGTGTGGTGGGTGAAGGAGCCCCTGGACGTCGGCAAAATGCAGCAGGCTGCGGCCCTGCTTCCGGGCCGCCACGATTTCGCTGCGTTCCACTCGCCCGATCCTTCCAAACCCGGCGAATCGACAATTGTTGCGGTCGAATCAGCCGAAGTCGCCGTGGACGATCATCTGATCGTGTTTCGAATCGAGGCCTCGCACTTCCTCTGGAAAATGGTAAGACGCTTGGCCGGTACGCTCGTCAAGTTAGGTGGGGCAAAGCGTGAAATAACCTTGGAGCAGTTCCGCGATCTGCTTGCGGGGAGTCCTTCACCGAAGGAACTCGACATTGCTGGTTGGACGGCTCCCGCATCCGGGTTGTTTCTGGAAGGTGTAAGGTATTCGTAGACGATCTAGAAACAACTCCAAAGAAACGCGCTTTGGGTTTGCACGCATCCAAATCTCAGAACCTATGAAGACTTCTTATCGATACGCTAAGGCGATTGTCCGGCCTCTTACGAATCTGGCGTTGCTCGCCGCGCTCGGCGGATCCGCGCTTTTGGCCCAGGACCCCAGCGGCGATGGACTCCTCAACGCCGCCTACCGGTTCCGTTATGTCGCCGCAGCTAACTACAACAACTCCGGAAACCTTAGTGAAACCTTCGCGGCCTACGGCGTTATCACTTTCTCCGGTAACGGGGTTTATGCGATCAGCCCGGCCAGCCAGGTTATCGACAACACGGTATCGGGCGGCAAGCCCACCACGATTTGCACCAACTCCACTTCCGGGACTTACGAGATCAACGCGGCGGGACTCGGATACATCTCCAATCCGTTTACTGGAGGGGTCATTCTCGGCGAGGTCAGCAATGGGGTCTTCATCGGTTCGTCCACTGAGTCAACCGGGGAGGGGGAAAGCGGCACCAACGATCTGTTCATCGCCATTCTGGCGGGCACGCCTCCAACCAACTCCACCTTTACCACTCCGTATTGGATTGGCGGAGTCGATTTTACGCTCGGGACGGACGTCGACGTGAAGAACCCGATGTTCGAAATTACTCCGAATGGAAGCGGCGGTCTCGGCAACCTGACCATCCAGGGCCAAGCCAATAACCAGCCCGGCACCTGGCTCACGCAGACCGTGACGGGAGCCACCTATAATTTCGCCACCGACGGCAACGCGCAACTCAATATTCCCGTGGCCTCCGGCCTCACCACCGCCAGTCCCACCCTCCTCCTCAGCGGAACCAGAAGCCTGTACGTTTCCGCAAACGGAAACTTTGTACTGGGGTGGAATCCCACCGGATACGACATCTTATTCGGCGTGAAAGCTCTTTCTGGGCCGTTTTCCGACAGCCTCTACAAAGGTCTTTACTATACGGCCGGTTTCGACGACATTCCTCAGCAGTGTGGCGTATCGTCGTTCTGGGGTTCGACCAACGCCGACGGCATGGAGGATGAAGTCGAACACCAGCGTTTGCTTTCGTCTGTTTGTTCGTACACTGGGGGCGTTGCCGACTACGGCACCGACAACTATACCGCCTTGGCTTCCGACGGCACCATCGATGACGATGTCGGATTCGGCTGTGTAACCTCCTACACTGGCGCTTGCCCCGCCATCTATCAGTTCGGAGCTGGCGGTTCAGCGTTCATCGCCATCTCTAACAGCGAGAGTGTCTATGGCCTCAACATCGGTATTCAGGCGCCTAGTTTTACGCCGTCGGGAGTTTTTCTGAGCCCGATCGGAGTTGTCAACGCCGCGAGCTGGGATACAGTCACCGCAAGCGTCGCTCCAGGCGAGCTAATCACCTTGTTCGGGTCCAACATGGCGCCCGCCACTCTGCTGAGCACCGGCGGCCTTCCATTTCCAACTGAGCTGGGAAATGTACAAGTCGAGATCAACGGGACGCCCGCGCCGATCTGCTACGTCAGCCCGACTCAGATCAGCGTGATAGCGCCCTTTGAACTCGCCAATGTCGCGGCTGAAGGCGGCTACACCGCGTCGATTCAGGTTAATAACGGCGGATTGCTCTCGAACCAGATTTCCGTTTATCTCCTCACCGACGCCAATTCCGGAGTCTTTTCGGAAGCGCAGAATGGAATTGGGGATGCGATTGCGGAGCACGCCAACGGAAGCTACGTGACGGAGAGCAATCCGGCGCAACCGGGAGAGACCATCGTGCTTGCGCTGGCGGGCATGGGCGCGGTCAGCCCGACGGTTCAGGATGGCGCTGTCGGACCCTCCAGTCCGCTTAGCTACACGGAGAATTTCACAACCGCCAACGAACTCCTGGTCTTGTTCAACGACTACACCAACAATTCAGTTGAGAATCAGGCGACGGTGCAGTTCGCGGGTTTGTATCCTGGCCTTGCGGGCCTTTATCAGATGAATGTCACCGTGCCGACGACCGTCGGGCCGGCGGACGTCTACGTCGAGGTGGTCACCGATTCGGCCGACGTGGAGCAGGTGACGGTTCCGGTTGGCGGGACTACATCCGCAGCCGCTCTATCTTCGGCCGCGAAGGTGGCTCACACGTTAGTGCCGGCTCCCAAATTCCGACGGAATTCAAACGTAGCGCACGACCGGACCATGAAGCATTTCCCTAAGCTGTCGAAGCCAACGGTACAGCCGACGGTGCAGTAACGACGCTTTTTATTCGCGGCAGATGCCGCGTTCGCTAGCACGGATGAAATCGATCAGGTGACGGGCGTGGCGGTCCTGGACCTCGGCCTCAATTCGTTCGAGCGCGGTATGCAGCTTCAGCTTAGACCGGTATAAAATCCGGTACGCGTTCTTCATCGATTGAATCTCGGCCGCGCTCCAACCTGCACGCTTTAGGCCCACCAGGTTCAATCCCTTGGCCTCGGCGTTGTACCCGGCATAAAGAAAATATGGCGGAAGGTCGCTGTTCACGCGGGTGTTTCCCGCGACCATCGCCAGGCTGCCGATCTTCGAATACTGGTGCACGACCACGCCGCCAGAAATAAACGCGTCGTCCTCAACTTCGGCGTACCCGGCAATCAGCGCGCAACTGGCGATTACCGTCCGGTTCCCGACGCGGCAATTGTGAGCGATATGGCCGGAGGTCATGATGTAGTTCCCGTCTCCGATCACGGTTTCCGATTCCGGCGCGGTTCCCCGCGAGACCGTGTAGTGTTCGCGGATAGTGTTGTTGCTGCCGATGCGCAGATAACTGCGGTCGCCGGGAAAATTCTTGTCTAGCGGATCGGTGCCAAGCACGGTTCCCGCGGAAATTCGATTGTTCTGTCCCAGTGTGGTCCAGCGCTTAACGTAAACGTACGGTTCAAGGACCGTCCCATCTCCGATGACCACGTCCTGCTCGACGATCGCGAAATCGCCGATGATCACGCCGTCGCCGATCGCAGCTTTGGGATGAACACGCGCGCTCGGCGCGATTTGAGGAGCGGGCACAGGTTGCTAG
>JASHRP010000451.1 GCA_030037375.1 Bryobacteraceae bacterium
ACCGAGCTCGGCTTCAAGATTGAGCCGCTGCTGGCCAGCCTTGGCGTTGCCGGCTTAGCGCTTGGATTGGGAGCGCAAACTCTGATCAAAGATTGGCTCGGCGGGCTGTTTTTGTTGCTCGAGGATCAGATCCGTATCGGGGATGGCGTTACCATCAACGGTTTCTCCGGCGTGGTGAGCGAAATCAATCTGCGTACCACCGTTCTCAGAGCCGAAAACGGAGCGGTGCATATCATCGCGAACGGGTCCATCACCGTGCTATCGAACTTCACGCGCGAATATTCCTACTACATCTTCGAAACCATCCTTGCCCATCACGCGGACGCAAATCTTGCTTTGCAAATCCTCGAAAAAACCGGGAAGGAGATGGCAGCCGAAGATCCCTATCGCGCTTCGATGTTAGCTCCGTTCGAGATTATGGGCGTCGACAAACTCAGCGATCGCGGCGCCACTCTGCGCGCGCGCGTGAAGACGCTGCCCTCCGGCCAGTACTTGGTTGGCCGCGAGCTAAACCGCAGAATCAAAGAGAGATTCGACTCGGCCGGCATCCCCTTTCCGCCGCCGTAATTTGGCACGCGTGTTACCATGCTTACTTGATCCGATGCAGGATTCGACACACTCGAGGCGCGGCTTCTTCATCGCGGCAATCAATGCGCTCGGTGGCCTGATCGCCGCCGCCATTGCCATCCCAGCCGCGGCGTACCTTTTGATTCGGCCCAAGAATGCCGGCGACAGCGGCTGGTCCGAAGTCGGCGATATGAGCCGGCTTCAGGTCGGCAAGCCCGAAGAGGCGCTGTACGAGCGCAAGCGCGTCGACGGCTGGCGCAAGGTGACCGATAAAGCCACCGTCTGGCTGGTGAAAAACGGAAATCATTCCGTAACGGCGTTCAATCCGGCCTGCACTCATCTAGGCTGCGCGTACCACTGGGATGCGAGCGCGAAAGAGTTCATCTGCCCCTGTCACGCCTCCGCGTTTTCGATCGACGGCAAGGTGCTGGCGGGTCCGGCCCCGCGCCCGCTCGATCAATACGTTACCAAGATCGAGGATGGGAAGATTCTGATCGGTTCGCAGGTTGAAGCAGGTTCTGACGCCGTGGGCTCAAGCCGCGGATAGTCCGCTCCGGATCTCTGCGCTGCATCATAATAGGTCCGGAGGAGACCCTCGCTCATGGTCACTGAGTCCATCCCGACGATCGTTCCCCAGAGCGCCGACGCCGAGTTCAATCCGCTTCTATCGGCCGAGGCGCGCTTCGATCAAGCGGCGGAGCGTTTGGGGCTCGACGAAGGAATGCAGAAGGTTTTGCGGTCGCCCGCGCGCGAGATCATCGTGCACATTCCCGTGCAGCTTGACGACGGCCGGCTGGAGGTGTTCACCGGTTATCGCGTTCAGCATTCCATCGCTCGCGGGCCCGCCAAGGGCGGGATTCGCTACGCGCCGGACGTCTCGCTCGATGAAGTCCGCGCGCTCGCGTCCTGGATGACTTGGAAATGCGCCGTAGTGAATATTCCGTTTGGCGGCGGCAAAGGCGGCATCATCTGCGACCCCAATCTTCTTTCCACGGGCGAGCTGGAACGCATCACTCGCCGTTACACGGCTGAGCTGTTCGAGTTCATCGGCCCGGAGATCGACGTTCCCGCGCCCGATATGAATACCAATGAGCAGACCATGGCGTGGATCATGGACACCTATTCCATGCACTCGCGCCACACGCAGACCGCCGTGGTCACGGGAAAGCCGATCAACCTGGGCGGATCGCGAGGCCGTAGCGAGGCCACGGGACGGGGGTGCATGATCGTCACCAGCGAGGCGTTGAAGCGGTTCGGTCTCGATCGCGCGTCCACGCGAGTGGTGATTCAAGGCTTCGGCAACGTCGGAGGCATGTCGGCCAAGCTAATGGCCCAAGCGGGATTCAAAATCGTCGCCATCGTCGAATACGACGGCGCGGTCTATAACACCAACGGCCTCGACATCGCCGCGCTGACCGCGCATCGCAAGGAGACCGGCTCCGTCGTCGATTTCCCGGGAGGCGAAAATATCGATCGCGATGAGGCGATGTTTCTCGATACGGACGTTCTCCTGCCCGCGGCCAAGGAAAACGTGATCACTTCGCACAATGCCTCCCGGTTGCGGTGCAAGATTCTTTGCGAGGGCGCGAACGGACCCACTACTCATCTCGCGGATTCGATCCTTGCGGAGAAGGGCATCTTCATTGTCCCGGATATTCTGGCGAACGCCGGCGGAGTGACCGTCTCCTATTTCGAATGGGTGCAGGACCGCCAGGGCTACTTCTGGAATGAGCAACTGGTGAATGAGCGGCTGGAGCAGATCATGGTGGAAAGCTTTAACGACGTCGTGGCGTACGCGGAAAAACACGGCGTGCACAACCGCACCGCCGCCTACATGCTCGCTCTGGATCGTGTCGCGTTCGCGATTAAACTTCGCGGGCTTTACGCGTGAGCGTCTCCATCAGCGGAGAGATGCCCAAGCGCAAGCAGACGATGCATGCTGCCGTGGCGGCATTCATCTTCATTGTGTTCGCGGCGGCTGCGCTGGTGAACGGACAGTTTCTGTGGCCGTCCAAGGCGGCGCACCCGGAAGCAATGCGCATCGTGTCGCTGCTGTTCATCGTTCTGGCCTGTGTGATCATCGTGATGGTGACGTGGTATCGCAGGCGCATTATCCGCGAGTTCGATTACGACGGAGCGACGCTTCACTACCGCGCGTTATCGGGATCGGAGCCGCACTCTCGTTTGCCGTCGCAGCTTTTGTACATTCGCGAATGGGCCGGCAAGGGCGGCTTGATGGGATACCAGCTTATCTTTCGTGACGCGCCGAAAGCTTACCTTGAAGACGACACGCCCAACGCGATTCAGCTCGTCGAGCAGTTGCTGCGGGACATGTCGCAGCAGACGATGTCACAGAATGCCGAACGAGCTGCGCCATAATGAGTACTTCCGATGTCGTCCGATCCTTCGACGCCGTTGATGCGTCAGTACCACGGAATCAAACAGCAGGTGCCGAATGCGCTGCTGATGTTCCGCTTGGGCGATTTCTACGAGCTCTTCTACGATGACGCGGTCACCGCGGCTCGGGAGCTCGAAATCACTCTAACGGCTCGCAACAAGGAAAAGGGGCAGCCCATTCCGATGTGCGGCGTGCCCTATCATTCCTCCGAGAATTACGTCGCGCGGCTGATTCAGAAAGGCTATCGCGTGGCCATCTGCGA
The DNA here is from genome assembly GCA_030037375.1 of Bryobacteraceae bacterium. GTDB lineage: Bacteria > Acidobacteriota > Terriglobia > Bryobacterales > Bryobacteraceae > Palsa-187. The sequence continues at coordinate 3,228 of JASHRP010000451.1, forward strand.
TCAGATGGAGGACGCGAGCGCTGCGAAGAAATTGGTCAAGCGCGAGGTCACGCGGATCGTGACACCGGGCACGGCGATGAACGCGTCCGTGCTGAGGTCGCACGAGAACAATTATCTCGCGGCGTTCATGCCGGCCGGCGCTCGCGCGGGGCTTGCGCATGTGGATATATCCACGGGTGAGTTTCGCGTGACCGAAATTGACGCAGCGGAGGCGGGTGCGGCGGTTGAGGCATTGGGTGCCCGGGAGGTGCTGGCGCCGAGTGGGATCATGCAGAAGTTGCCTGGACTGAAGACTGAGGTCGAGCCGTGGGTATTCGATGCGGATTACGCGTCGCGCCGTCTACGGGATCATTTTCACCTTCTTGCTTTAGATGGGTGCGGCTTGGAGAGCCGCCCGCTTGCGACTGGCGCGGCCGCCGCGATTCTGCACTACTTGCGCGAAACGCAACGCGCGGCGCTGGATCATCTGGAGCGGCCATCGTTTTACGATCGTGCGAACGCGCTAGTGCTGGATGCGACGACGATTCGGAATTTGGAATTAGTCGAGCCGCTGTTCGCGGGTGAATCGAAAGCCGCGACGCTGATCAGCGTGCTGGACAAAACGCGGACGGGGATGGGCGGACGGTTGCTGCGGAAGCGGCTGCTCGCGCCGTCGCTTGAGGCGTGCGAGATCGAAGCTCGGCTGGATGCGGTCGCCGAGTTGCACGCGGGGGCGATTCTGCGGGGGGAGATCGGCAAGGATCTGGAATCGATACTCGATCTGGAGCGGCTCTTGTCGAAGATCAGTCTTGCGTCTGCGGGCCCGCGCGATGTGCTCGCTCTGGGGCGGTCGCTGGCGGTGGTGCCGTCGTTGAAGCAGCGGTTGACCGGAGTGAGTTGCGCGCGGCTGCGGGAGATGGCGGCGAATCTGGATGAGGTAGCCGACGTTCGCGATCAAGTGCTCGCGGCGATCGCGGAAGAACCGCCGGTCAATTTGAACGATGGCGGCACGGTTCGGAACGGCTTCGACACCCGGCTCGATGAGCTGCGGAACATCTCGCAAAACAGCAAAACCTATCTCGCGCAAATCGAGCAGCGCGAGCGGGACCGCACCGGCATTGGTTCGTTGAAGGTCCGCTTCAACAATATTTTTGGCTATTACATCGAGATCTCGAAGGCGAATCTGCACAATGCGCCGGCGGATTATGAGCGCAAACAAACGCTGGTGAACGCCGAGAGATTCACCACGCCGGAGCTGAAAGAGCTCGAGGTCAAGATTCTCGAAGCCGAGGAGCGGATGCTAGCCATCGAGCGCGAGATCTTCGAGGCACTCCGCGCGCTTACCGCCGCGGCGGCCGTCCGCATTAAGCGGACGGCTCAAGCAATAGCCGAGTTGGACGCGAGCGTGGCGCTGGCGGAGGTCGCGGCGGCGAACCGGTACGTGCGGCCGACTTTTTCGGACGACGGTGAGATGAAGGTCGTGGCGGCGCGGCATCCGGTGATCGAAAAACTAGCGGAGCAGGACGCGCAGAGATTTATTCCGAACGATCTCTACTTCCATCCGGAGACCGAATTCATCGCGGTGATCACGGGTCCGAATATGGGCGGCAAGTCGACGTATCTGCGGCAGGCCGCGCTGCTGGCGATTTTGGCGCAGATGGGATCGTTTGTGCCCGCGGATTCGGCGTTGATGCCGATTGTCGATCGGGTGTTTACGAGGATTGGGGCGGCGGACAATCTGGCTCGCGGGCGGTCGACGTTTATGGTGGAGATGACGGAGACGGCGGTGATTCTGAACACGGCGACGGCGCGGAGCTTGATTGTGCTGGATGAGATTGGGCGGGGGACGTCGACGTATGACGGGCTCGCGCTGGCGTGGGCGGTGATCGAGCATATTCACCGCAACCTTCGAGCGAAGACGCTGTTTGCGACGCACTATCACGAGTTGACGGAGCTGGCGACGCAGCTTGAGGGCGTGCGCAACCTGCATGTGTCGGTGCGGGAATCGGGCGATCAGATTTTGTTTCTGCGTAAGGTCGAGCCGGGAGCGGCGGATCGCAGCTATGGCATCGAGGTTGCAAGGCTGGCGGCGCTGCCGATGAGCGTGATCGAACGGGCGCGGCAGATTCTGGCGCTGCATGAATCGGCGGAGCATCAAGTGACGGAGGAGCTTTCACCGAAGCCCGCGCCGATGCAGATTCAATTGTTCGAGCCGGTGAACCACACCATCGCGGAACGAATTCGGAAGTTGAAACTCGACGAGCTGCGGCCGATTGAGGCTCTTCAATTGCTCGCCGAATTGCAGCGGGAATTGTCTTGAGAGTAGCGGGTGTGATGAGCGGGACGTCGCTCGATGGGATCGATGTTGCCATCGTCGAGATTCGCGGCAAGCGAGTCGAGACGATTGCTTTCAAGAGCACTCCGTATCCGAAATCGGTCCGCGATGCGCTGCTCAACATCTCAACCGTGGAAGAAGTCTCGCGGCTGAACTTCCGGCTCGGCGAGCTATACGCGAAGGCGATTCTCGCGATGAATGAGCGGAGCGAGCTGATCGGGTTGCACGGGCAGACGATTTATCACGAGGGCGGAAGGCATACGCTGCAGATCGGCGAAGCCGCGGTGGTGGCGGAGCGCACGGGCGTCGATGTGATCTCGAATTTCCGCGAGGCGGATATCGCGGCGGGAGGGCAGGGTGCTCCGCTTGTGCCGTACGTGGATAAGCTGCTGTTCGGAGGGACGAAGAAGAAACGGGCGGTGCTGAATATCGGCGGGATCTCCAACGTGACCTTTTTGCCAAGTGGTCTGGCGTTCGATACGGGCCCGGGAAACATGGTGATCGATGCGCTGGTGTCGCATATGACGGGCGGCAAACAGACGTTCGATCGCGATGGAAGGATTGCGCGCGGTGGCGTGGTCAGAGGGGAGCTGCTGATTGACCTGCTAGCGAATCCATACTTTCGGCGGAAGGCTCCGAAGAGCTGCGGGAGAGAGCAATTTGGCCGCGAATACACGCGAATGTTAATTGAGACGGGGCTGCCGATGGCGGACTTGATTGCGACAGCGACCGAGCTCACAGTGCAGACGATCGCGAGATCGATTGAAGCAGATGAAGCGATTGCGTCTGGCGGCGGCGTGCACAACAAGTTCCTGATGGAACGTTTGAGCACGATGATGCCGATCGGCAGCAGCGCGGAGTTTGGGGTCGATCCGGATGCGAAGGAGGCGATTGCGTTTGCGGTGCTCGCGTATGAGTGCGCGCGCGGGAAGCCGGGCAACCTGCCATCGGCAACAGGCGCCCGGCACCCGGCGATTCTAGGGAAGAGAAGTTTTACAAGCCGTCTTCGAGGGTCTCCTGCTCCTCCAACTGCTGAGCTTGGAAGTCGAGCTGGCGGACGCGCTCCTCGGGATTCTTAGACAGATCTTGGTTGTTTAGATCGTCGGGAACAAGCGGCGGCTGAGGATCTTTGCGCTTCTTGTTGAGGTCATCGAGTAGTTCACGAATGTACTTCTTCATGCCTGAAGCGTAGGCGCAGACCCGTTCGTCTACACGCGTGTTCAGCACGCATGTTGCTCAGAAGGGGAGAAATATTTCGTTACTGAAGCGTGTCGATGGCGCTGGGGTGCGCGGCTTCGAAGGTTGCGATCTTCGGTTCCTGCTGGAGCATATAGCCGAGCTCATCGACTCCATCGAGCAAGCAGCGCTTGGCGAAGCTGTCGATGGGGAACTCGATTGAGGTTCGATCCGCGAGCGTGAGAGTCTGCTTCGCCAGATCGATGGTCACAACCATGCCGGGCGAGTTCAGCAGTTTCTTGTGAACGTCGGCCGGGACGATGACGGGAAGCAGGCCGTTCTTGAGTGCGTTGCCTTTGAAGATATCCGCGAATGAGGTGCTGATTACGGCGCGAAATCCGTTCTGCACCAGCGCCCACGGCGCGTGCTCGCGCGAGCTTCCGCAGCCGAAATTGTCTCCGGTCACCAGAATCTGCGCGCCCTTGGCTTCCGGCTTGTTAAGCGGGAAGTCTGGTTTGAGAGTGCCGTCGGGGTCCTTGCGCCAGTCGACAAACAATCCTTCGCCAAGACCTTCTTTCGTAATCGCCTTGAGGTAACGGGCGGGGATGATCTGGTCGGTGTCGATGTTGTCTACGGGCACCACAACAGTTTTGCTGGTTAATGTTTCGAATTTCATGGCTATAATAACGTCCTCACGTCGGTGACTACGCCGGTAATTGCTGACGCCGCGGCGGTCAAGGGGCTCGCCAGGAATGTCCGGCCGCCTTTGCCCTGACGGCCTTCGAAGTTGCGATTGCTGGTGGAGACGCTGTACTCGCCCGGCTCCAGTTGATCGCCATTCATGGCGAGGCACATGGAGCAGCCGGCTTCGCGGAAATCGGCTCCGGCTTCGCGGAAGATTTTATCGAGGCCCTCGGCCTCGGCCTGATGCTTCACCTGTTGCGAGCCAGGCACCACCAGCATGCGGACCTTGGGGTTCACTTTGTG
>JASHRP010000452.1 GCA_030037375.1 Bryobacteraceae bacterium
AAGGGCTGACGGGCTCCCGGCGTACAGACGACGCGGCGGGGCTCATGAGTCCGCGTCCTAATGTAGCGGAATGCGGAATAAGTTAGCGACGAATTCCGATTTCACGAACGCGTAGGTCTGCGGGTCCGGTCCGGGCACCGGCGCGTTTTCGCGGATCTTTGGGACGCCGGTTAATTCGACACCGGCATACGGCCCCAATCCCTGCGCGGGCAGGGCCGGCAGGACTGATCCTGGAGGAATGGGAAAGACGAGCGTTGGGCCTGCTTTCTCCGGGGAAGGGTTCATCGTGACGTAAAGGTAGGCGCCGTCGGCGGACCAACGCGGTTGACAAAGAGAGGAACAAATCAGTTTTCGGGTACCGTCCTTTAGCGAGACCGCCACCGTACCCTCCGTCCCACCGTGCCCCGGTACGGCCACCCAACTCCCGTCCGGAGACACGAAGGCCATATCGGCGATCGTGCTCAGAATGCGCTCCAAACCCGTTCCATCGGTTTTGACGCGGGCCAGGTAATTGGCGTGCGCTCCCAGTTGCCGAAAGATCAGTTCGCCTGGGGCTCCGAACTTGATTTCTTTTCCGCCACGCGCCACCGGGCGAGGGGGCGCGCTTCCATCCAGCGGCGCAAGGAAAAGCTGCGAATCCGAGCCATCGCGGGCGGTGAACGCCACCTGCTGCCCGTCGCGCGAGATGTCAAAGTCGACGAGGGAAACGCCGGGCAGCGCGGGATGGGATATCCCCGAATCGCGTTCCGTCGACCAAAGCTCGTATAGGTCGGAGGTGTTCTTACCCAGCAAATAGTAGACCCGTTTGCCGTCAGCGGAAAACTTTGGAGATTTCGCCGAACCTTCGGGCGAGAGCGGATGCTCGCCGGCCGAGTCATGCAGCCACACAGAGCTCTTGCGAACACCCACCGATGAAATCAGCGACTTTCCGTCCGGCGCGATTGCCAGCCCTTGCTCCTCGGCCGGCCCCGCCGTGATCTGCTCCGGGACCCCATCGGGGAACTTTTGACGCCATATATGACTGGCTCCATTCACCACCGCAACGAAGTACATCCACTTCCCGTCGGGAGACCATGCGGCCGAAGTGCACGAGCCGGAAGGACCGACCTGCCGTCCCAGGGAAGTTTTCTCCATCGGCAAGAGCCTGCAGGGCAGCCATGTGGGATCCATTTCCACCGCCAGTATGGACTTTTGGTCCGGCGAGAGATACGAATAGTGCGCCATGGCGCGCTCATGATCGGGGAAATAAATCTGCCGTTCGTCCGCCCGGCTTTCCTGCGACGTGACGATTCCCATGTGCAGGAGTGAGCCGATCATTACCTCCGAGAAGAGAATGCGGCCGTTTCCGATCCATCTCATTCCCGCGGCATTTCGCATCAGTCTTGTGGACGTTCCTCCCGTGACCGGCACGGTCCAAGTCTCCCAGGAACTAGTCTTTCGGTCATTCACGGTGTACGCGATGCGCGAGCCGTCGGGCGTAAACACGGGGTTGTATTTGTCGCGCGGATCGCTGGTGACCTGGGTCGACTGGCCATCCGGAAGCTGCTTCACGTAGATCTGTTCGCTAGTGAGAAAGGGATTTCCGCCGCGCAAGAAGGTCACCATGCGTCCATCCGGGGAAAGCGCCGGAGCCGAAGCGGAGTCGCTGAAATCGGTAATTTGGACGTATTCGGAGGGCGACGTTACCGGACGCTTGCCGGCGCTGAAGTACCAGCCTGCAATTCCTATAATTGCCAGCGCGACGACAGCCGCCGCCAGCGCAATCGCCTTCCGGGTTCTTCCGATGGAAGCGGCGCTGCCGGGTTTCTCGGCCAGGCGCTGAAGGTCGGTGCGAACGTCCGCGGCGTTTTGGTAGCGCAGCTCACGGTTCGTCTCCAAGAGTTTCAGTACAATCGGCCGCAGCTCTGGCGTCAAAGCATCGGTTGAAGGCGTGGTCCAATCCAGCGCTCTAGGGAAAGCTCGCCTCCCAGTGGCCATTTCATAGAGCACCGCGCCGAACGAGAACAGGTCCGTTCGAGCGTCCACTTCCTCAGCCCGAGCCTGTTCCGGCGACATATATGCCGCCGTTCCCATGACCATCCCCCGTTCCGTCAGCGCAGGCTCCATGGTCCGCGTCTCGCTCAGCGGGCCAGGCGGCCGTTCTTCCAGCTTCGCCAAACCGAAGTCCAGCACCTTCAGGCGTCCTTCCGGCGTCACCATGATGTTGGCCGGCTTGATATCGCGATGCACGATGCCGGCGGCATGCGCCGCCGCCAATGCATTCGCGATTTGCGTTGCGTAAGCGATGACTTCGGCCAGCGGAAGTTTCCCCAGCGCGATGAGTTTGTCGAGCGATTTGCCCGGTACGTACTCCATCACCAGGTAGTTGATTCCGTTATCGCTGGCGATATCGTGCACCGTGACGATGTTGGGATGATTCAGCGCCGAGGCCGCGCGAGCCTCTTGCAGGAACCGCCGCGCGCGTTCCGCATCGCCGGCCTTATTTTGCGGCAGTATCTTGATGGCTACCGTTCGATGCAAACGCGTGTCGGTGGCGCGGAAGACTTGACCCATCCCGCCCGCGCCGAGAACGCCATCGATCCGGTACGGACCGAGTTGACTCACTTGCGCGGCCTGGGTTATGGTCGCGGTTTCAACATCCAGACTCGGAAGCGAGCCGCTTTGCGCCAGCAGCGACTCCACTTCGCGGCGTAGCTGAGGGTCGGCGCTTTCAAGCAGCGCCGCTCGTGCGGCTGGCTCCTGTTCGAGAGCCGCGTGATACAAATCCTCGATCTCGCGCCAACGCTGATTCATCGCCCTGACCTCGAGTTCCTACAATTCTATCGGGACTTAACGGGGGCGTGAAGCGCGGGCGGAGGCTTCCAGCCGTTCGCCGCGGGTGCTCAGGCCGGCTTGAATCAGTTGAATGTCCTCGACGGCGAAGGGAAGCGGCCGCAGGCTCATCAAGCGATAATCTTCCGGCGTCCAGTGCGCTTTCATGACGCCGGTGTCGGAGTGGCGTGACACGCCCTGAAGGATATGCGTGATCTCATGCACCAGAACGTGGGCCAGCAGGCAGGGCAGAAGCGGGTTCGGCACAACGTCTTGAATGCGATCGAAGAAAAGCTCGATATAGGTTCCTTGGATGGGCAGGGCGTAAGCCAAAGCGCCCGGCTTGAGAGTAGCGGGCGTCTGGTCGCGCATGTGGATGTGGATGGCATCGGAGGCTTGGCAGGCCTTACCGCTTTTCCACGCGATCCTGACGGGGACCTCCATGAACATCTTCGACGCCTCAGCCTTCGCCCAGTACACGAGGGCGGCGTCCGCGAACGAGTCCATGCAGACCGTCACTACCGGCGCGGAATCCTCCACAACGGGCTTCGCCCATGCGCCGGTTCCGATTGCCGCCATTACCGTCATCGCAGCGATGCTTTTCATTTGCCGCCTTCCTTTCCGCTTGGGTTAGCGGGAAGGGAGGGGAGAAACTACAATGGCTCAAGGCGATTTTTTGGCGCCGGCGATCCGGATGAGCGAACCCGCGGAAGTTACCGTATTACTAAGGTCTTGGGGCCGGGGCGACCAAGCGGCGCTGGACCGGCTGACGCCGCTGGTGTATACCGAACTGCACCGAATCGCACGGCGGTACATGCGGAATGAGCGCGACGGTAATACGCTCCAAACCACGGCTCTGGTGAATGAGGCCTACCTGCGGCTGGTAGATATCAAGAACGCCGCGTGGCAGGATCGGGCGCATTTCTTCGCGCTTTCGGCCCAGTTGATGCGGCGGATTCTGGTGGACCGGGCCCGTGCGCGTATATCCGCCAAACGAGGCGGAGGTAAGCGCGCCGATCATTCGAGTGCGGTCGATTTTGACGCGATGCCGGATCCGGGATCACAGAAGGGGCAAGACGTGGTTGCCCTTGACGACGCGATGAAGGAGCTCGAGAAGATCGATCCGAGGAAGGCTCGGGTGATCGAACTGCGGTTCTTTGGAGGGCTGAGTGTCGAGGAAACGGCGGAGGTGTTAAAAATCTCTGCTCAAAGCGTTCTGCGCGATTGGAAGCTGGCCAAAGCATGGCTGCTGCGGGAGATGAGCCGCGAAAGGTAGTTAGCCGCAAGCAGCCGTCGCCTGCTCTGGTTCATGCTGGGTTCGCGCTTCTATCGGCTTGGGCAACCGGGTGGATGGAATTCACGCGCTTTATGGCGCATACGGATTGGGCTCCGCATCAAGCCGGGCCCGCGGCAGCCTCCCCAAAAAACTGCCGTCGATACAATTCCGCGTAGAGCCCGCCTTGCTCCAGCAGTCCAGCGTGAGTTCCGCGCTCCACGATGCGTCCTTCGCTCACCACCAGAATTTGGTCCGCCTTCTGGATTGTAGAGAGGCGGTGCGCGATGACGATGGAAGTTCGGTCGCGGAGGGCAATTTCAAAAGCCTCCTGGATAGCGGCCTCGGATTCCGAGTCCAGATGCGCGGTCGCCTCGTCGAGGATGACGATTTCGGGTGCTTTGAGAAGCAGGCGCGCGATGGCCAGGCGCTGCTTCTCGCCTCCCGAGAAGCGATACCCGCGATCGCCCACCAGCGTGTCCAGGCCCTTCGGCAAGGAAGAGACCAGCGGCAGGATCTGCGCCGCGCGCAACGCCTCGGTAAGTTCCGTCTCCGTGGCGTGGGGCTTGGCATAAAGAAGATTGGCGCGGATCGTGTCATGGAAAAGGTGCGAATCCTGCATGACGGTTCCGACGCGTTGATGAAGAGAATCCAGCTTCGCGTCGCGAACGTCGATGCCGTTGATCGACACCGAGCCATTCTGCACGTCGTAAAGCCGGGCAACCAAGTGAGTGATCGTGGTCTTACCGCCGCCGGACGGTCCGACCAGCGCCACCAGTTGGCCCGGTTCGGCGGCGAAGGTGATGTCCTGCAAAACGGTTTTCTCAGGCGTCGTCTCGGCCGCGGCGATGGATTCAAGCGACGCCAGCGAGACTTCGGCCGGCGTCGGGTAGCGAAACGAGACATGCTCGAAAGAAATCCGCGCCGGACCATCGGGGACCGGTACGGCTTCCGGCAGATCCCGAATCATCGGCGGGAGGTCGAGAACCTCGAAGACGCGCTCGAACGAAACCAGCGCGGTCATTACGGTGACCTGAATGTTCGATAGACCGGTCAGCGCCATATAAAGGCGAGAAAGGTAAGAAAGGAACGCCACCACCGTGCCCAGATCCAGCCGGTGCTGAACGGTGAGCACGCCGCCCCAGCCGTACGCGAATGACGTAGCGATGGTGGTCGTGAGCACGATTGCGGTGCCGAAGAGCCGCCCGTAAATCGCGGTTTTGACGCCGATGGCGGAGACTCGCCCGGCTTTGGTTTCGAATTCGCTGCTGTCATCCTGGGGGCGGCCGAAAATCTTGGCCACATACGCCCCCGCGACATTGAACCGTTCCGTCATTAGGCTGCTCATCCCTGCGTTGAGGGTCATGCCTTCGCGCACGATCTGCTGCAGCTTTCGCCCCCAATAGCGCGCGGGAAACACGAACAGCGGAACCAGGATGAGCGCCGCGACGGTCATCTGCCACGACAGCGCAAACATCGCGGCCAGGACGCCGATCAAGATTACGCTGTTGCCGACCACGTTCGAGAGAATGTCGGTGAAGGCGCCCTGCGCGCCGGCGACATCCGTGTTCAGGCGGCTTACCAGGGCTCCGGTTTGCACTCGCGTGAAGAACGCGAGCGGCATTTGCTGGATGTGCGCGAAAAGCTTCGTGCGCAGGGCAAGCACCACGCGCGCTCCGACAGTGGCCGAGAGAAAACCCTGCGCCAGGCCCAGCGCGCCGTCGATCAGCCCTAGTCCGGCCGCGAGCAGAGCAAATCGGATAATCAGCGTGACGTCGCCCTTCAGAAACCCGTTGTTGATGATTTCCCGATAGATAAGAGGGTTGACGATACCGATGCCTGCGTCCAGAATCACAACCGCGAGAAAGAGCGCCAGCAAGCTGGCATAGGGAATCGCGAAGCGCATCATCCGCTTTGCCGTCCCCGGCTTCACTTTCTTTTTCACTACCGATGCGTCCTGCATAAGGGAGCGCATCGATCCCATCATTCCTGCCATTCCCATATTTGTTCCTTGAGTTTTCTAAGCTTCCACCGGAAGAAGTGCGACGAAAAAAAACCTCGCCGGACGACGTCTCAGTTGTTGTGGTTTGGTTGCCTGTTAGGCGCGGAAGAGGAGGGCAGAAAGAGAGCCATCCTGTGCCGCGCCTTGCAAGGTCGATGCAATGTGACGCATGATGCCTCCTTTCTTGAAAAGAGACTACCACCTTCGGGTGGGTCAGTCAATTCTTGTTTGATTATTTCTCTTTAACGTCAGCGGATGTCATTTGCCGCTTGGCGGTGACATTCGTATATCGGGCAACTTGACCGCTTCACCGTCATGCACGTTCACCTCGGAAATCGTGTAATCTCGAAAACCCCGCCTCTGAACCACGATTGAATAACGTCCAGGCGCAAGGTCGACGAGCTGAAAGATCCCGCGTTGGTCTGTGACGCTGCCATGGCGGTGGTTTTCGGGTTCCACGGAGTCGATGTTCGTTGCCGTCACGGCGGCGCCTGACAGGGCTGCGCCCCGCTGGTCCTGGACTGTTCCCTGTATCGACCCGACTAGCGGTTGCTGAGGTTTGGCGCTAAACGCCGCCAGCAGAAAGATCGCGATTAGCAGATACCTCTTCATGTGCAGCACCCGGCAACGACATTCGCTGCACGTAGCATTCCTAAGGCTGGGCGCAATCCGCCTCAGGACCGGAAGGCCCGCCAATCGACTGTGCTGTCTTACTGTTTGGGAGCGCCCCTTGCCGCGCCCGGCGCGTTGATGGAGCCCTCGTCCCAATGTTCGTCGGC
>JASHRP010000453.1 GCA_030037375.1 Bryobacteraceae bacterium
ACCGGCCAGCCCGCGCGATTCAACCCTTGAATCAGCACGTCGCGCCGCTTCTGATACACCGCGCGAATTTTGTGCGTGTCCTCTTCGCACTCCCTCAGCGCGATGATCGAAGCGATTTGAATCGGCTGAAACACGCCGTAATCCAGATAGCTTTTGATCCGAGCCAGCGCGTGAATCATGCGCGGATTTCCCAGGCAGAAGCCCACGCGCCAGCCGGCCATGTTGTAGCTCTTCGACAGCGAGAAAATCTCCACCGCCACTTCCTTCGCGCCTTCCACCTGAAGAATGCTGGGAGGCGTGTAGCCGTCGAAGCCTAAATCCGCGTACGCGAAATCGTGCACCACCATGGTTCCGTGGTGCGCCGCCAGCCGGATAATTTCCTTGAAAAAGTCCAGATCCACGCACTGAGTGGTGGGATTATGCGGAAACGAAATCAAGATCATGGCCGGCTTCTTGTCCGACTTCCGGTACAAATCCTCCAGCCGCTCTAGAAAAACTGCTGGACTCGGCATGGGTAGGGTGCACGCGTGCCCCTCCGCCATGATCACTCCGTATTGATGGATCGGATACGCCGGATTCGGAGAGACCACCGTGTCGCCCGGCCCGATCACCGCGAACAGCAGGTGCGCCAGCGCATCCTTCGCGCCAATGGTGACGATGGCTTCCTTCTCAGGATCGAGAGCGACTCCGTAGTTGCGCTGATACCGCTTGACGATTTCATTGCGAAGCTGGGGAATGCCTCGCGACATCGAATAGCGATGATTGCGCGGATTGCGCACCGCCTCTACCAGCTTGCTGACCACGGCACGCGGCGTGGGGCCGTCCGGATTGCCCATCCCCAAGTCCACCACATCCAGTTGCGCCGCGCGCGCCTTTGCCTTCATCTCGTTGATGACGGCAAACACGTACGGCGGCAGCTTCTGGATGCGGTAGAACTCCTGTGAAATCTCCATTTCTTCCATCTTACATGGCAGCTCTATCGAGCGGTTTCTCTTCGGCAACAGGGCCGCTTGACACTACCCAATCGCCCCGATACCGTCGATAGATCATGGCCACCAAAAAGTTGCACCTCGGCATCGCGTCGTTCGCGGTTGTGCTATTCTCCGCGGCCGCTGCCGGCCAGGGCACTCAAACTCCTCCGACGCCCCAACTCATTGCTAGCGGTCCTCAGGTGCTCGATGTGCAGGGAGGGAAGATTCGAGTTGTCCCCGTCGCGCTCGGCCTGTACCACCCCTGGAGCCTGGCGTTTCCGGATGCCCGGACTATCCTGGTGGCAGAGAAGAACGGCAGGCTTCGCATGATCCGCGACGGAGTCCTCCAGCCCGATCCGGTCTGGACCTCGCCCACACCGGCCGGACAGAACCCCGATGCGCTCCACTTCATCACACTGCATCCCAAGTTCATGCAGAACCAGTTGGTCTACGTTTCTTACCCCAAGCACGACGGCGATCGCGTTACTCTGGCGGTGGCCCGCGGCCGTCTCAGCGGAGCGAAGCTCACTGACGTCGAGGAGATCTTCGTTGCCGATGCCTGGGAGACCGGAGGGAACCTTGCCGGCCGCGTATTCTTCGGACCCGATTCCATGCTCTACGTTACTGTCGGCGATCGCGACCGCATCTGCTGCACCGGCACCGAAGATAATAGCCTGCGCATGAAAGCCCAGAGCCTCGAAAATCATGTCGGCAAGACGCTTCGTCTCAAAGACGATGGCACCGTGCCGCCCGACAATCCGTTCGTCAATCAAGCGGGAGCGAAGCCCGAAATCTTCACCTACGGCCATCGCAATGGCTACGGACTCGCCATTCACCCCGAAACCGGCGAGCTTTGGCAGGCAGAGATCGGACCGATGGGCGGCGACGAAGTCAACATCCTTCAGCCCGGACACAACTACGGTTGGCCGCTGGTTTCGATGGGACGCAACTACACCGGAACGCTCGTATCCGATCAGCCTTGGTTCCGGCCGGGCATGGACAACCCGCGCATCTTTTGGGTGCCGTCGATCAGTCCCTCTAGCATCATCTTTTACACCGGCGACAAATTTCCTCAGTGGAAGAACAACCTGTTTATCGGCTCGCTCACCCAGCGGACTTTGATCCGCATGGCCTTCAATCAGCCCTCGCAAGCCGAGAAGCGGGAGCCTCTGCTGGTGCCTCTGCAGGAGCGCATCCGCGACGTTCAGCAGGGACCGGACGGTTATCTTTATGTCGCCACGGAGCGCGCGTCCGGCGGCAATGCCTCCGATGGCACGGTCCTGCGCATCGAGCCGGTAAAGTAATATTCAGTCTGATTGGCGAGGCTATTCGTAACGCAGCGCCACTGTAGGATTCACCGCAACCGCGCGCCCGGTTGGGATCAGGCACGCGACGATCGCCACCAAGGCGAGCAACAACGATACGGCCGCGAACGTGGACGGGTCTGTAGCTTTTACGTCATACAGCGCGGAGCTCAAATAGCGCGTCAACGCAAAAGATCCCATTAATCCCAGGGTCAATCCAACACCTAACAGGATCAGCGCATGCAGCACGACGAGACGAAAGATGTCGTGGGAGCTAGCGCCCAGCGCCATTCGGATGCCGATCTCACGTGTCCGCTCCGCCACGGAAAACGCCATCACGCCGTAAATCCCAATCGCCGCCAGCACCGCCGCAATCCCGCCGAAAATTCCCAACAGCAAAACATACAGGTGGACGTACTGCACCTGTTGATCGAGGTACTCCTCAACTGTGCGTATACTCGACACCGGCCGGTTCGGGTCCACCTCTGCAACCGCGTGCCGGACGCTCTCGGAGATCGCCATCGGCTTGCCCGCGGTGCGAAGGATAAAGAACATCGTGGCGCGCACGCCGTAACCCGCGCCCATGAACCGTCGCGTCTGTTGCTGGTAGGAAACATACACGGTGGGCGTAAATTGGCGCTGCTGCAGGCTCATGCGGATGTCCTTGACCACCCCCACGATCTCCCGCACCGGTTCATCCGGAATGTAATCCATCTTGATCCGCTGGCCGATCGGATTTTCATTCGGCCAGAACTTCTTCGCCATCGTCTCATTGATTACCGCGACGAACGGCGAGGATTCCGTATCGCGGTCGTCGATCTCCCGTCCCTGCGCCATGGGAGCTTTCAGCGTCGCAAAATAATTCGGCGTCACCGCGATGTAGCCGGCCGATTGCGGAGCCATTCCGTCCGCGCCGGGCGTCTGCGGGCGGCCCTCGATCCAAAACCCCATCCCTAGCGATCCGGACAGCGGAGGCGTTCCCGCTCCCGCGACCGAAACCACACCCGGCATCGTTTTTAACCGTTCGAATATGCGCTTGTACGTCTGCTCCGTCAGCGGGTTGATCTCCCAAACTCCCTGGTTTCGATACCTCGCCACCGGCTTGATCGCTTCATCCCGCGCGAAACTGAAATTGAACGTCAGCAGATTCTTCGGATCCGCCCCCAGCGGATTGCTCTCGATCCGCACGAAGCTGTTCATCATCAGCCCCGCTCCAATGAGCAGCACTAGCGCCATCGCGATCTGCAGCGTCACCAGCGCGCTCCTCAAATGCTGCCGAGCCACTCCATCCGTCCCGCTCCTGCCCGTTTCCTTCAGCGACCCGACCAGATCCGCCTTCGACGCCTGGATCGCCGGCACAGTACCGAATACCACCGCCGTCAGCACGGCAACCGCAGCGGTAAATGCCAAGACCGCCGGATCGATGCCAAGCTCGCTCAGTCGGGGAAATCCCGGCGGTGCCGCCGCGATGAACAGCTTTAGCCCGACCCAGGCGAACAGAATCCCCAGCGCGCCTCCCAGCAAGGAGAGCGGTAGGCTTTCCGTGATCAATTGCCGAATGATTCGCCATCGTCCTGCCCCGATTGCCGTCCGTATGGCGATTTCAGTTCGCCGAGAAGCTGCCCGAGCCAGCAGCAAGCCGGCCACGTTCGCGCACCCGATCAGCAACACCAGCGCCACCGCCCCTTGCAGCAACAGCAGAGGCTGCCTCAAATCTCCGTACAGCGCGTCTGACATCGGCTGGAGCCTAATGCTCAGATTCTTGTTCTTGACCGGCTCGGCCGATATCTGCTGCACCGCCAGCGCATCCATCTCCGATTGCGCCTGCTGGATAGACACACCGGGCTTTAGGCGAGCCATCGTACCCAGGTTGTACGTCGCGCTGGACATCTCTGTCTTGGTCCAGTTCATCGGAGTCCAGAAATCCGCTTGCTCGTCGAACATGTAGAAGTTCTTCGGCATCACTCCGATCACCGTCTTGTCCAGCCCATCTACCCGCATGACCTTCCCGACGACATTCGGATCTCTGTTGAAGTGTTTCTCCCAGAACCTCTCGCTGATCAACAGCACCCGCGTTGGAGTGTCCACCGGATTTTCGTCTTCCGCCAGCACCCTTCCCAGAATCGGCTTCACCCCGAGTGTCTGAAACAATGAAGGCGTAAAATTCTCGCAATCGACCCGCTCCGGCGGCTGGCCGTATTGGTCCGAGCCGACATTGCACGCCTGCTCGCGCGACCCGCCAATGGCTTCGAACGAATTCGCGCGCTGCTGAAACGCCAGGAGATTGAACGCCGTGACCCAGTTGGTCTGATCCTTGTGGTCGAGCGGAACCTGCCATACCTCCACGAGCCGGGCCGGATCTCCGTATGGCAGCGGCCGTAGCAGTGTCGTATTGATCAGGCTGAAGATGACCGTGTTTGCGCCGATGCCCAGCGCCAGCGACAACGCCGCCACGATGGTGAACCCCGGCTTCCTCAATAGCATGCGGAAGCCATAAACGATGTCCTGCCACGTGGTGGTCATATGGGTTCGCGCGGTCCTGGCGCGTCTCCTTTCTCGCCTTAGACGAACTTACCGGCGAAAAGTTCCGAAGTTACAAGGCTAGCCGCTATTTTCGGTTCAATTGCACGATCCGCCAGGCGGGCTGATCTTTTTCCGCCGGGTCCTGCACGAACTCCTGCGATGTCTTTGCAGGATCGTAATCGCGCCAGAGCCAGGTCAGCGCTTCCGGCAGTTCTGCCGCCCCCTGCGCGTCGTTGTGCTCACCGACGCCGAATGAGAAGTGATAGTCGTAACCCTTGAACTTCAGCGCGTTCGCCATGCCGAGATTGGCCGCAGGCCAGTAACCCGCCCCGTTATCGAGATCGCCCGATCCGTCCTGGACCCACACGCGAATATTGCGTTTGGCTTCGCGGCGGACCATGGTCGGGTATTCCGCGCCGCCCTCGGGATGGGTGGCCGATCTTTGCAGGGCGGTGTAACTGCCGATCCAGCTCAAAACCCGCGAAAACTCCTCGGGCTTGTCGAACGCCGCGTTGAAGGCCATGATTGCTCCGGAGCTGAGGCCCTGAATCGCGCGGCTATAACCGTCCGTGCGCATTTTTACATTCTTCGCAACCACGGGAAAAATTTCGTCGAGCAGGCGATGCAGGTATACTTCGTTGACGGTGTCGTATTCGATCGAGCGTTGGTTGCGATTTGGCCCGGTCCCCGCCTGGATGAAAATGCTGACCATCAGCGGAATCCGTTTCTGGGCGGTCAGATTGTCCAGCGTCTCCAAGATTCTCCACTGGCCCGGTCTTGCATCCGTGAATTGCTGGCCGTCGCCCCATACTTGCACCGCGAGAGGCGTTACGCCGTCCCATTGCGCGGGCACGTAGTACCAGACGTTCGCTTTCACATCGGGATAAACCTTGCTCGGGACCTCGATGGGTCCAGTCAGCTTTCCTTGCGGAACGCCGGGTTGAGCGTAGCTGTCGGGTCCAAAGGCCGGAAGGTTGTTGGCGCCGCCGATCGGTTTGCCATCGGCGATCCAGGTGTACTTGTAGGCTGTTCCCGTGTTCAGATGCGTCTCGACGACCCATAGCGAACCTGCCTTGAACGCGACGACGGGTGGGTCATAGTTGATCTCGAGTGACGGGCCTTTCTCCGAGGTCACGGCAAAAACGAAGTCGCCCAACTCCCCGGCGGCCGCAGTGCCCTTTTGAATTTTGTCCGCGCCTAAGGTATCGCGCAGAGCCTGCTCCAGCCCGGCGGCGCGGGTTTTAGCCATCCGGAGCAGTTCTTGAGTGGAGACCCTCTGCGCGGCGCAAACGCCGGCCAGTGTCACAAGAGTTAGCAGAGTTCGCATCATCTGAGTCGTGCCTCACATCCTATCGCGCGATTGCTAGATTACCGCGTCATTGTATCGTGAGAAGGGAGCGAGCGGAGGAATGTAACGAACGCGCCGCTCGCGGCGGATTGTCGAGCAAGGCAGGAAAACTGAACAGGCTTCGGCAAGCAGATCGTGCCGCGAGTATCCGGCGCTCCGGGAACCTGCCCCGCTGCGGTACAATGGCATTCGTTGGCCGAGTGGCGAAATTGGCAGACGCAGCAGACTCAAAAGTCCGATCGGTTCACTGCCGCAGTAGGTGATCGATCACGGCCATAAGCTTCGTAAATGCTAAAGTGAAGAAGCGCAAAGCTGCCTGTGGCGGGCTGGCGGAACTGGCAGACGCAGACGGCTCAAAATCGTCCGACCGCAAGGTCATGGGGGTTCAAGTCCCTCGCCCGCTACCATCATCGAAGCGCCCAAAGCCTCCGGGTCACCATGATCCTGCTTGAGGCGTTGGGGATCGCGTGGGCAATTCTTATTTTTGGCCGGGAAAGCGGGACACCTGCTCCCGCCCCGGCAGCCACACCATTTCAAGCCAGTCCCGACCTTGCCGTTCACAGAATCCCTAGCGTAGTAGCAAAGCCGTGTATCCGGACCACCCCTCGGACGACGATTTCTCCGCCGGGATCGCTCGATGGATTGACCGGAACGAAAAATACGGTCCCCTCCCGCCGCGAAAGTACGTTGCTCGCGACCATAGAGCGCATCATCCAAATTGCGGCGCGGATATCCAGGCAGTCCAGGCCGAGCCAGCCAACGCAGGGTTGATTCCACGGCCGAAGCCCGGTCGCTTGCTGGATGGTCTCGGCCATTGTGTTACAAAGCATCCGGTGCCCGTCGGCCTGAAAGTCATCATTAGGAAGCGCAGGTTGTACGAGCGGTGACTCCACGCCCAACCTTGCGAATAAATTGCTGATGTCCCGCTGCTGGCTTGACCACATGTGATCGCTCCAGTAGTGGCAGGTCTTCGCGATGACGGTGATGACGTTCTTGATTTCTTTCTCGATCCGGTAGTGCGGCCCGGCCGGAAGATCGAGAACTGCGCCTTCGCAGCGGGCTAAGACGTTCTCCATAACGATCGCTCGAACCAGCCATCCGGCCATACCGTGACTCGCACAGTGCACACGAACCCACCCCGAAATGGGGGATCGTTCTGCCGTGAGACCCGTCACCATGGCGATGCCGCGGCAAATCTCCTCGACCACCTGACGATAGCGCTCGGGCTGCGCGTCTATCTCTACCGGAGAGCCGGGGCCGAGAAGCGTTCCCTTGTGAGGTGGACCACCCGCCATCGCCAGATCGCAAAAGGTCTCCCAGATATCATCCCAGGCCACCCTGCCGTCGCTGCCGTATTTCAGGCCTGCCGATCCCATTGAGACGGGCTGCACGTCGTCATAGCAGTCCTGATACTCCTCAGGAAGGATCGTCCTGATCCTGGCTTCCAGCGCCTCGAACGCTCCTTGATCTTCAGAACCTACCGTCATGTTGCCCCCTCATTCAGTACCTAGGCTGCGCATTTGCTGCCCCGCCCCATTCAGCTCAAGATCATCGTAACGACGCCACTTGTAGATCCAGATCGACGCGATCCAGCTCAAAGCGAAGAGCCCCATAATTAAAAAGCCCAGCGTGCCGAAATTCTCGTTGAGCTTTCCGACCAAGTCCCAAAACGTTCCGTGAAGATGGAACTGGCCAGCCAAAAGCCCGAGCGCTTCAATTCCCCCGACAGCGAAGGCGACAATCACCGATACCAGGGTGATGGTCATGTTGTAGTAGAGCTTGCGAATGGGCTTGACGAAGGCCCATCCGTACGCGCCGAGCATGAGAATATTATCGGTTGTATCGATCAGCGACATGCCTGCAGCGAAAAGCGTGGGAAAGACCATGATCGACCAAAGGGACAGGCCCTTGGTGGCCTCGGCCGCCGATATTCCTAGAAGCCCGATCTCTGTCGCTGTGTCGAAACCAAGGCCAAACAGCACGCCCAGAGGGTACATGTGCCAGCTTTGGCAGATGAGCGCGAACACCGGCCGGAACAAGCGGGACAGAAGGCCGCGGCTGTTGAGCAGGAGATCAAAGTCCTCCTCAATATACTGCCCCCCGCGTCGGACCCGCTGGAAGGCCAGGTAAATCGAGCGCAGAACGATCAGATTGACGATTGCAATTCCAAAGAGAAACAAAGTCGAGACCATCGTTCCGACAATGCCTCCCACCTGCCTGACAGAATCCATCCGATGTTGCAGGGAAAGTGCCGTAGTGGCAATGGCAGCCGATCCCAGAACGACGATGGTCGAATGGCCCAGCGAGAACATGAATCCGACTGCGACCGGGCGCTTGCCTTCCTGCATCAGCTTGCGCGTTACGTTGTCGATGGCCGCGATGTGATCGGCGTCGACCGCGTGGCGAAGGCCGAAGCTGTATGCGAGGAACGCCGTTCCAAGCAGGAGGGGATAATGCCGAAACGCAAGGACCGCCCAGCTCCAGGCGGAAACGTTGATGACGAGCAGCAGGGCATAGATACCGACGACCCGGCGTCGGGTATCGCCTGCAGCGTCGTTTAGGAGAGCACCGAAGAAATGCGGCATTTCGGCGGGGCTCTACGGCTTTGCTGCCGTTTCCTTGATCGTGAAGATGGCGCTGTCCGGCAGCTTCAGCACGTCGCGGGCGGCGACGGCTTGCCGGTCCTCCGGGGTATCGAGGTATTTGGACAGGAATTCGGGCCGGAGGCGGAAAGAGAGGGTCTTGCCGGAACGGGTGTCTCGTATCACCGTTTCGAGCTTGTCGCGCGTCGTCTCCACAAGATGAAGGTTCAACTTGCCCGCGCTCACGCCGGTCGCGGCCTGCACGCCGTCCGCGATGCAGCTCCACTGCACCTGGTAAGGAGTGCGGTGGGTGACATCCAGGCTGAAGCTGCCGCGCTTCTCATGCAACTCCGTGAGAGCGCGTGCGCCGATCCTGTATCCCGCGACGGCGAACACGCCCGCCGCGCCGTGGAATTCCGCGACACGCGAGAGAATGTCGCTCGCGGCCGCGGCCGGTTGATCTTGCGCGAGAACGGCGAGGGGAAACGCCAGCAACGCAGCGACTGTTGC
>JASHRP010000454.1 GCA_030037375.1 Bryobacteraceae bacterium
AGCTGGCATGGCCGGGTGGCTCGCTCGCCTGGATACTATCGTTCTCGTCGCCGCTCGCGCGACAGGAGCCCTTGCAGGTTTTGCCGAAGTCGGCTCTCGCCCCTACGCCGATGGGTGCAACACAAGTCCCGTGGCCTTTCTCGAAGGCTGGTACGTTGATCCCGATGTGCGCCGTCAGGGCGTCGGATCGGCTCTTCTCCTCGCCGCGGAGGATTGGGCGCGGCGCCACGGCTATCGCGAGTTCGCCTCCGATGCGCTTCTCGATAATACAGTGTCGCATCGAGCGCATGAGGCCTTCGGGTTCATCGAGGTCGAACGCGCCGTGCGCTATCGCAAGCCGTTATGATTCGAGCCGCGGATCGCCGCGCTCCGATTGCGTAGTCCTTTTGCAGCCCTCTCGATGAGCAGCTTGCCCGTGCGTGTGGCGAACTTTGTGGCGCCTCCAACTCGCTGGATATCATCGATGCATCGGTTGTCATCCTTGCCAGGGAACGGCGCGACCCTATAGTCACCAGCGATCCGAATGACCTCCGGCGTCTGGATCCGGCAGCTGTTGCTATTGCTACTTCGCCGGCGCGGGCTGCACTTCCACCGGCACGATCTTGTTGCCCTCCTGCGCCGCATCTCCGGGCGACGCAATCACCGTAGCGCCCTCTTCGATTCCTTGCAGGATCTCCACTCGGTCGCCATAATCGTGTCCCACCGTGACCTTGCGCAGGTGCACCGTTCCATCCGGCGTCACCGAAGCGAGTTGCGCGCCATCGGTCCGAAACAGGATGGCCTGCGCGGGAACCGTCAGCGGAGGGTCCACGCGCGGACTGCTCAAGTCCACATCCGCGTACATTCCCGGAAACAGCGCGCCGTCCGGATTCGGCACGTCGACTTCCACCAGCATCGTCCGGGTGGTTGGGTCGATCGAATGGGCCGTTCGGACCACGGTTCCGTGGAATCGCCGGCCGGGAAAATTCGAAAGCGTCAGCGCCGCGCCCTGCCCCACTCGCACCGAATTCGAGCTCACCTGCGGCACGTTCACGAACGTTCGCAGCGTTCCGCTCTGCGCGATTTTGTAGAGCAGCGTCGTGCCTGCCGTCACCAGAACGCCGATGTCCACGTTCCTCGTCGTAATCACGCCGTCAAAGGGCGCTTTGACGATCAGGTAACTCTGTAGTTCCTGAAGCCGCGCCAGGTTCGCCTTATTCGCGGCAACGTTGCTGCGCTGCGCCGAAACAGCTTTCTCTAACGCCTGCACATTCGCCGTCTGCGCGGCGAACTGCGCTTGGTATTGATCATCGTCCTGCTTGGATGCCACGCCTTGCTGTGCGAGCGTATGGAACCGCCCCGCGGTCACTTTCGCTAAATTAAGCGTGGTCTTCCCTTGTTCCAGTCCTGCCTGTGCCTGCTCGAGCGCCGCTTCGGCCTGTTCCACCGCGGCTTCCGCCTGGTGGATTTGCTGGTTCAACTCCGGCGCATCGATCTCGGCCAGCGGCTGTCCGGATTTAACCCGGTCGCCGATATCCACCAGCCGCGTCTTCAAATAGCCATCCGCCCGAGCCAGAATCGAGGCTTCGATAATCGCTTCCATTGTTCCCGGTAATTCGAGGCCGCTCTCGCTCTTCGCCCGTCCCACGTGCAGCACCTCGACGCGCGGCAGGGCCTTTTCATGCTCCTCCGCCTCCGCCTGCACCGTGCTATCGCGCCGTTCCAGCGGAATATAGCCCGCGAAAAACGCGCCCGCCAGCAGGACCACGATTCCCAGCATCAACGCGGAAATGGTCAATCCCGAAGGCTTCCAGCGCTCGGCCGGGACTCCGCCGTGCGGATCGTGCTGGACGTGAAGCTGCCGGCGCAGCTCCTCGATCTCGCGGCGCAACTGTTGCTCGGTCGATTCGTTCATCGAGTGTGTTCCATCAATTCCAGTTCGGCTTCCAGCGCCGCATCGGCTTCCTCTTCCTCCAGCCGCCGCTCCTGATCCACTGGTGGCTTGGTCCGCATATACGAATAGATCACCGGGACCAGGAACAGCGTCGTCACCGTCGCGCCCAGCAGACCGCCGATTACCGCCCGGCCCAGCGGAGCATTCTGCTCGCCGCCCTCGCCCATCCCCAGCGCCATGGGCAGCATTCCCAGAATCATCGCCGAGGCGGTCATCAGCACCGGACGGATGCGGGCGTATCCGGCAGCCAGCGCCGCCTCGCGGGCCGATGGGATGGATCCCCGTTCGTCGTTGGCAAACGTCACCAGCAGAATGCTGTTCGCCGTCGCCACGCCCACGCACATGATCGATCCCATCAGCGAAGGCACGCTCAAGGTCGTATGGGTGACGAACAGCATCCACAAAATTCCGGCCATCGCTCCCGGCAGGGCGGTGAGGATAATGAACGGATCCAGCCACGATTGGAAGTTGACCGCCATCAGCAGGTACACCAACACCACCGCGAACGCCATGCCGAGGCCCAGCCGGAAGAAGGACGATTGCATCGTCTCGTATTCGCCGCGCAGGGTCATCGACGAACCGCGAGGCAAACTCTTCTGTTCTTCCTGCTCAATCCTTTCCACTTCTTTGCCGACGTTGCCTAGATCCCGCCGGTCCACGTTCGCGTACACGTCGTATACCGGAGCCACATTCCAGTGGTTCACGATCACCGGTCCGGTCCCACGCTTCACGTCGACAATGTTTTCGAGCAACTGCGTGGTCTTGGCCGTGCCCCCGGAAGCCGGCGTGATCGGCGTCCGCAAGAGCACGTCCAGGTTATCCACTCGGTATTGCGAGGTCTGCACGCCCACGTTATACGTAACGCCGTTCGCCGGGTTCATCCAGAAATTCGGCGCGACCTGATTGTTTCCGCTCAACGAAATGAGCAGACTGCTGCTCACGTCGTGCTGGGTAAGCCCGAGCTCCTGCGCTTTCTCGCGATCCACATTCACGAACAATTGCGGCTCGTTGGGTACCTGGTGCAAATGCACGTCCGCGGCCCCGGGAATGCGCGAAATCCTGTCCCGCAGCCGCTGCGCGATAGCGTAGTTCTTGGCGGTATCGCGGCCGGCAATCTGCAAGTCGATCGGAGCCGGCAGCCCGAAGTTCAAAATCTGGTTGGTAATGTCGGCCGGCTCAAAGAAGAACGAAATGT
Organism: Bryobacteraceae bacterium; assembly: GCA_030037375.1. Classification (GTDB taxonomy): domain Bacteria; phylum Acidobacteriota; class Terriglobia; order Bryobacterales; family Bryobacteraceae; genus Palsa-187. The sequence goes on from JASHRP010000454.1 coordinate 3,129, forward strand.
CCGGGAAACGCTGCGCGAGCCGCTTGCGCAATAGCACCTGATAGTCCCGCACCGGCCCATGCTTTTCGTGATTCAGAGAAATCAAAATCTCCGCATCGGTCGAGGCGATGTTAGGCACATCGCCCTGCGCCAAGCTGTTCCAGGAGTTCGGAATTCCGATGTTGTCCAAAATATTATCGACTTCTCCCACCGGCAGCGTATTGCGAATCTCCTGCTCCACTTCCGCGAGCTGAGCTTCAGTTTGCTCGATACGCGTGCCCGGAGTCGTCCGCGCGTGGAGCCGCATCTGTCCGGCGTCTACCTCAGGAAAGAAATCCTCGCCCACCAGCCGGATCAGGAAAAACGAGCCGAACGAAACGGCTAGGAATGCGATCAGCACTGGCGCGCGATGCCGCAGCGAGAGGTCGAGCAGCCCAATGTACCGGTACCGCAGGCTTTCGAATATCCCGTTCACCACGCGATGCATGCTCCACAGCGGCCCTTTACCGCCATGCCCGCCGGATTGATATAATGTGGCCTCGCTGCGCAGCATGTGGTGAACCATGGTGGGCACCAGCGTGCGCGACAGCAGATACGAAGCCAGCATCGCGAAGACCACCGCCATCGCCAGCGGCGTGAAAAGATACTTGGCCGTGCCGGTGAGCAGAAGCACCGGAACGAACACAATGCAAATCGAAAGTGTTGATACCAGCGTCGGCACCGCGATCTGCGACGCTCCATCCAGTACCGCGCGCACCAGCCGCTTCTTCATTCCCAGATTGCGATGCGTATTCTCGATCTCCACCGTTGCGTCGTCCACCAGGATTCCCACCGCTAGCGCCAATCCGCCCAGCGTCATCACGTTGATGGTTTGATGCAGCAGGCTGAGGATGCTGATCGACGTCAAAATCGACAGCGGAATCGAGATCCACACGATCAGCGTGCTGCGCCAGCTCCCCAGGAACAGCAGAATCACCGTGCCGGTGAGAAACGCCGCAATCAGCGATTCGCGAAGCACGCCCTGAATCGCCGCCCGCACGAACACGGATTGATCGCCGAAGATCGAAAGCTGTAGATCCTCCGTGATCGTCGACATCACCTTAGGCAATTGCCGCCGCATTTCGTTGACAATGTCGAGCGTGGAAGCGTTGCCGTTTCGCGTTACCGTCAGCATCACGCCGCGCAAACCGTTGGTGCGCACTACGCTTTGCTGCGGCACGAACCCGTCGTGTACCGTAGCGACGTCCTTCATGTAGACCATCGCGCCATTCACGGCCTTGATCGGCAGGTCGTTGAACTCCGAAATCAGCGCCGGACTGCTGTTGAGCCGGATCGGATATTCCGTTCCCGCGAATTTCGCTGTCCCAGCGGGTAGAATCAGGTTCTGATTCGTCAGGGCGTTCGAAACATCAATGGGCGAGAGTTGCTTGGCGTACAGCTCATCCTGGTTCAGATCCACCATCATCTGGCGATTCTTGCCGCCGAACGGATAAGAAATCGTCGCGCCCTGCACCGTCGCCAGCGGCGTACGGACAAAGTTGTTGGCTAAATCGAAGGTCTCCTGCTCGCTCAGCGTCTTGCTGCTAAGCCCCAGTTGCAGGATCGGCACACTCGCCGCGTCGTATTTTAGGACCTGCGGCGGAAACGTCCCCGGCGGCATGTTGCGGACCACCACCTGGCACTGGGTCACGATCTGGGCAAGCGCCAAATCGATCTGCACGTTGGGGTGGAAGAAAACGCGAACCACCGAAATGCTCTGCAATGACTGCGATTCGATGTGCTCGATCCCGACTACGTTGGAGGTCAGGGCGCGCTCGAAATTGGTGACGATGCGGCCTTCCATCTCCTCCGGCGAAAGGCCGCCGTACTGCCATACGACGCTCACGATCGGGATATCGATGTAAGGGAAAATGTCGACCGCCATGGTCGCGATGGCGGCCCCGCCCAGAATGGCGATCAGCACTGCCATTACTACGAAAGTGTATGGCCGGCGCAGCGCTAATCTTACGATCCACATAGAAACAAAGGAGCTTTCTCCATCGTAGCATTCGCTGCCACGGGCTCCGTAAAAATCGGCAGGATTACGGACTTAAGCCACCGGCGGTCGCAGCTTGCTGAAGCCCGTCGCCTGTTCGAATGCGTGCGCCATTTGCAGCACCGCGAAATCCTCCCGATGCCGCCCGACGATTTGCACGCCTACCGGCAACCCGTCGGGAGTGAACCCGCCCGGTACGGACGCCGCCGGATTGCCGGTCGCCGAGATATACCAGCAGGATTTCATCCAGTCGATATAGCTGCCGATTTTGACGCCCTCGATCTCGCCTGGATATGGCATGTTCACATCGAACGGCGGCAACTGTGCCGTCGGCAGGATGAAGTACTCGTATTTTGCTAAGAAGGTCTGGAAACTACGCCAAAGTTGTCCCCTTGCAGCCTCGGCCTCAGCCAGTTCCGCGCCGGAAAGCCTCAAGCCGCGTTCGATCTCTTCTTTCAGCACGTCCTTGAACGCGTCTGGATGCTCCTCTAATCTCTGGCCATATTTGTTCGCTGAGTTCCACGCGCGCAGAACGCGGAAGCTGATCTCGGCGGGTGAGAAATCCGGCTCGGCTTGCTCCACAATGCAGCCGAGTGACTCGAAGGTCGCCCTATGCCCGTTTACAATCGTCCGCACCTGCGGATCGAAAGGCACGCCGCCTAGGTCCTTGAACCACGCCACGCGCACTCCCTTGAAACTCCTTTCGAGAGGACGCGCGAAAATCTCGCCTGGCTCCTGAATGGAAAGAGGCGAACGCGGGTCCGGCCCCGCTGTCGCGCTCAAGACCAACGCCAGATCTTCAACCGACCTCGCCATGCACCCGGCAGTGCTGAGCGTCGACCATGCAAACGCCGCCTTCGGATCCGGCACGCGACCCACAGTCGGACGGAATCCCACGACGTTGCAAAACGCAGCCGGGTTGCGAAGGGACCCGCCGACGTCGGTTCCGTCGGCAACCGGAACCATCCCGCACGCAAGCCCCACTGCCGCGCCTCCCGATGACCCGCCGCAAGTTTTGCTCAGATCCCAAGGATTTCTGGTCGAACCGAATACTGCGTTGAACGTCTGCGAGCCAGATCCGAATTCAGGCGTATTGGTCTTGCCCAGCGTGATCGCGCCCGCTGCTTGCAGCCGGTCGACGATCAAATCGTTTTCTTTGGGGACGTAATCGCGGTAAAGAGTGGAACCGAACGTGGTGCGGATGCCGCGAGTCTCAAATAGATCCTTATGCGCGGCCGGAAGCCCGTGCAGCGGGCCCAACTTCGCCCCGCGCGCCTGCTTATCGTCGGCTTCCGCAGCGGCCTTCGCGGCCATCTCCGCAGCAAGCGTCACGATCGCGTTGACTTTCGGATTCACCCGCTCGATCCGCTTCAAATGGGCGGCAAGCGCTTCACGCGCGGATAGTCTCTTCGCGCGGATCAGCCGCGCCATCTCGACCGCGCTCAGCCAGTGAATCTCTGAACCGGAACCCTCGGCGTCCGTTCCGCCCGCCAATGCCGATGTAGCCGCCATGACTCGACGACTCTACGGCTTCTGGTCCTCGAACGGCACCTCGAAATAGAAGTACGCCTTCCCTGTCTCCGCATCAGCCAATCCATCGATGTACAGGTGCGATCCCGCCCGCAAGTCCTGGTCGAAGTAAAAGAATCCGTACACCTGTTCCCCAATTGGCGCGAGCTTGGCCGTAAACGCGCGTCCCTCGATCTGCCAGGTATCCAGCGGTCCGTGGTGAATTTTGGTGGTTGGAATCGGCAAGATCGGCGGCTGCGGAACCCGGTAGCTGGCTTTCCGCGCGCCATCCACCAGCGTCACGTCGCTCGGCTTCATCGGATCGGCACGATTATTCTGCAAATCCACCAGCTCCGTCTTCAGATTCAGCCGGAGGGCCTTTCCCGTATCGTTCTGGATCACCACCAGAATCGGAAGAATGCCGTATTTGTAAGGGTCCACCTTCCCGAACGCCGCCTTCACCTCGTCCTCGCGAGTATAAGGCACCGCCGCAAGCGTGATTTTGTCCGAGGTTTGGTGTCCCGGATAAGACGCCGCCGGCTTCGGAGCAAAGTGGTCCTTGTCCTTGTCGGCTGCGGCGGCCACCGCTATACTCAAAAGAACCATCAACGCAACGCGTCTCATTTATTCCCTCTACCAGGTCCTTCAGATCGCCTTCAGCCCTTTGGTGGCTCTATATTTACTGTACCGGGGAATCCGCGGCCGCGCTTATTTCGCTCGCCTGCCGGAGCGCTTCGGATTCCTCCCAGGCTCTCTTCAGACGACGGGTTCACCCGCCATATGGTTTCATGCGGTATCGGTCGGAGAAGTCCTTTCCGCGGTCGAATTGATCCGCCGCCTCCGCGCGGAGCAGCCCAATCTCTCGATATTTCTATCGACCACCACCCTCGCCGGCAGGGCGGCCGCCGAGCAGAGGCTCAAAGGCGGCGTCTTTTTTCTCCCCCTCGATTACCGTTCCTTCGTCCGCCGCGTTCTTCGCCGTTTGCGTCCCTCCGCCGTCGTGATTCTCGAAACCGAAATCTGGCCGAACCTCTATCGCCAAACCAAGCGAGCCGGAGCCTCGCTCCTGATCGTCAACGGCCGCATCTCCGACCGCAGCCTTCCCAGTTACCGCCGCGCTGCCGGTTTCTTTCGCCACGCGCTCCTCTGGCCGGACGCCATCTTCACCCAATCGGACGAAGATTCGCGCCGCTTTGTCATCGCGGGCGCTCCGGAAAAATCGGTCTCCGCCGCGGGCAATCTCAAATTCGATTTCAACCCTCCGGCGTCAGGCATTAAGGCCGACATCGCCGCGTTTTTCGACCGCGTGCAGCCGCAGGCCATCTGGATCGCCGCCAGCACCATGCCCGCCAAACGGCACGGAGATCCTGACGAAGACGACGCGGTAATCGACGCGTTCAAGGCAATGGGCCGTCCGGAGGTTCTCCTCGTCTTGGCTCCGCGCCATCCCACTCGGTTCGATGTGGTCGCCGAAAAGCTGGTTCGCTCCGGCTTTCGCTTTGCGCGCCGCACGGCGCTCGCCGACGCGCCAGATCATGTCAACGTTCTCCTGCTCGATTCCATCGGCGAGCTCGCCGCCCTCTTCGAACGGGCCACGGTCGTGTTTATGGGAGGCACTCTTTCTTCCTGTGGCGGACACAACATCCTTGAACCGGCGTATTTCTCCAAGCCTGTCATCGCCGGCCCGCACATGGAGAACTTCGCCGAAATCGCGCGTGAATTCACCGCCGGCGACGCTCTGCTGCGTATTGCAACCTCAGCCGATCTCGCGAAGGCAGTCTCAAACCTTCTCGATGATCACGAGCAACGTAGCCGAATCGGCGCAAACGCCCGCAATCTCGCGATGTCCAGGCGCGGCGCGACCGATCGCATCGCCGCTGAAATCCTCAAATACGCCGGCCTCGCCGTCCCGAACCCCTCGCGAACCCTCCCCGCGCGAGCCCTTCTCACGACGCTGAGTTGGCTCTGGCGCGCCGGGCACCGCTACAACCTCTCGCGCGAGCCTCGCTCGCTCTCCACCAAGGTCGTCAGCATCGGCGCGCTTTCGATGGGCGGGGCGGGAAAGACTCCTGTGGTCGCTTATCTTGCCGAGCGCATCTTCGCCGCCGGAAAATCACCTGCTATCCTTACGCGCGGCTACCGCCGCAAGTCGTCTCAACCCATAATCGTTCCCCGCGGCGAAACCGCAGGGTCAGATTTGACCGGCGACGAAGCTCAAATCTTCATTCGCGCCGGCCACGCCCACGTGGGGATCTCCTCCGATCGCTACGCCATCGGCCGCGAGCTCGAAGCCAAGCTCCATCCCGATATCTTCCTTCTCGATGACGGCTTCCAGCACACCCGCCTCAAGCGAGATCTCGACATCGTCCTCATCGACGCGCTGGATCCGCTCGGCGGCGGCGTCTTCCCCCTCGGCCGCCTTCGCGAGCCATTCGCGAACATTGCCCGCGCCGATGCGATCCTCATCACCCGCGTCGAACCCCGGCAAGACACCACCGGCATCGAAAATCTCTTCCGGCGTTACAACCCATCCGCGCCCATTCACCGCTGCCGCACAGCGCCGCGCGAATGGGTGCGATTCGCCGGCCCCGAACTCGAAAAACCGTTCCACCGCGTCGGGGCCTTCTGCGCCCTCGGTTCGCCGCAATCCTTCTGGCGGACGCTCGAAACACTATCTCTCGAAGTTGATTTTCGCCGCGCCTTTCGCGATCATCATCCCTACAGCCCTTCCGAGCTAGGCCGCCTCGTCGCTAAAGCCTCGTCGCAGGGCGTCGACGCTTTGGTGACAACCGAAAAAGATGTGATGAACCTGGCCGTCGGCGCATCCGCGCTCTTCGTGAACTTCCCGCTTTATTGGCTGAAAATCGGCGTTGA
>JASHRP010000455.1 GCA_030037375.1 Bryobacteraceae bacterium
GAAGCCGTAGCCGGTGGTGTAAATTACATCGATATCCGCGGCGCGCTGCGCAAAGCCCTCGCCCAGAATCTTCGCGCCCTCGTTGATTAGAGTGTAAATGCACCGCGCGATGATTTCGTCTTTTGAGATCGTCCGGCGCTCGATGCCGGCGTCACGTGCGGTTTTCTCGATCAGATCATTCACTTCAGGATCGGGGATCGGCGTGCGCCCGTCTTCGTAGCGATACCACCCTTTGCCGGTCTTCTGTCCCCAGCGGTGCAACTCGTATAACTTCTCGAGAACCAGCGGCGTGCGAATGCCAGGCTTCTCCAGATGCTTGTACTCCTGGCGCACGCGCCACGCCAGGTCGATTCCGCCCATATCGTCGACGGCGAAGATTCCCATCGCCATGCCGAAATCGTAAAGCGCCGCGTCGACTTCCGCGGGCGTCGAGCCCTCCTCAACGAGGAACTGGGCTTCACGCATGTACGGCAGCATCATCCGGTTGCCGACGAAGCCGCGGCAATTTCCCACCACCACTCCGACTTTGCCGAGTTTCTTCGCCAGCCCCAGCGAAGTTGCGATGACCGGTTTGCCAGTCTTTGCGCCGCGCACGATTTCCACGAGGCGCATCACGTTCGCCGGGCTGAAAAAGTGCAGTCCGATTACGGCCTCTGGCCGTCTTGTCGCACTCGCGATTGCGTCGATATCGAGCGTGGATGTATTCGTCGCCAGGAGGCAATCCGCTTTGGCAACGGCGTCAATCTCGCCAAACAAGCGCTTCTTCAGCTCCATGCTCTCGAAGGCGGCCTCGATGATCAGGTCGGCGTGTTGGAAGCCGTCGTAGCCGGTTTGCGGACGAATCGAAGCGATCCGCTGCTCCGCGACTTCCTGCGTGAATCGGCCCTTCTTGACAGAGCTTTCGTAGTTCTTGCGGATTGTCGCCATGCCGCGATCGAGCGCAGCTTGATCGACGTCCTTTAGACGCACTGCAATTCCCGCGTTCGCGCAGGCCATCGCGATGCCGGACCCCATGGTCCCCGCTCCAATGATCGCCGCGCTCTGAATCGGGAGCACCGGTGTCTCTTTCGGAATGCTGGCGACTTTGCCCACCGCCCGTTCCGCGAAGAACGCGTGAATCAACGCGCGGCACTGATCGGAAGCGAGCAGCCCCTTGACGGTCTGACGCTCCCGTTTGCAACCTTCGGCGAACGGCAGCTTCGCGGCCGCTTCGATGGCGTCCACGGCGGCCAAGGGAGCGATCCGGTTGCGCTGCGTCTTGCGCGCGAGTTCCCGTCCTGCCTCGAAGATCTTCGGGTCGCTATCCAGCTTCTCATTCCGCTCCCGAGTCTGCCGGATCTTCAACGAGCCGGAAGTGGCCTCGTCGGCGAACTCGAGCGCGCCGGTCAAGAGGTCGCCTTCGATGATCTTGTCGATGAGCCCGAGCTTGAGCGCGGCGTCGGCCTTGATCGGTCTACCGGACACGCACATCTCGATCGCCGCGGCTGGACCGACCAGCCTGGGCAGCCGCTGCGTGCCTTCCGCGCCTGGAATGATGCCGAGGTTCACCTCCGGCATACCGAACTGTGCATCGCGACTGGCCACGCGGAGATGCCCGGCCATCGCCACCTCCATGCCCCCGCCCAGCGCAGTGCCGTGCATCGCCATCACCACAGGCTTCGAACAGTTTTCGATGCGCTGCAGCAGGGCGTGAAGATTCGGCCCTTCGGCGTCCTGGCCGTATGCCGCACGCTCCAAATCCTTGATATCGGCGCCCGCGATGAAGGTCCGTCCAGCGCCGATCATCACCATGGCTAGCACGGCGGGGTCCGCTTCCGCCTTCGCGATCGCCGCTTCAATTCCTTCGGGTACTCCCGCGCTCAGCGCATTTACAGGCGGGTTGTCGATGGTCACGACGGCGGTGTGGCCGGTGACCGTTAGGTGAACAAGTTCGCTCATTTTTTTCGGAGGCGCTATAGGGGCGGCGCGCTAAACGATGCCGTAAACCATGCTTGCCTAAACCATGCTCGGCATGCGAATCAGAGAAGCGCCCGGGATGCAGCTCAGAATCTCGCGGTCTTCCAATACCCACTCCAGGACGCGGCGTGAAAGGCCGGAATGCTCGCGGGCGGCGGCCTCGGCTCGGGTTCCCTGGCGGCGCTGAATCGCGTCCAGAATCACCCGATGATGCTCCTGCCCGATGTTGAACAACTCCGCGGCGCAGGGCAACTTTGTCCGAGCGAAAACCACGGCGCTCGGCTGCGCGAAAGGCAGCGTCAGCACTTGATCCAGGCTGCGGTTCAGCATCGGACTCTTAGCCAGACGGACAATCGCGGAATGGAACGCATCGTTCAAATCCAAATAGCGCGCGAAGGAGTCGATACTCGAAACCGGGCCGAGATACGCGTTCATTTCGTCCATGGACTGGCGCACCTCAGCGAGTTCGTGCTCGCCGGTGAGACGCTCCGCCGCTAGCCTAGCCGCGGTTCCTTCCAACACGCCACGCATCTCGATTGCATCCCAGATATCGGCGAGGCTGAAGGACCGCACCACGAATCCGCCAGTGGGCGAGGCCGTGAGCAAACCCTCATGCGCGAGCCGGTCGAGAGCGAGCCGGATCGGCGTTCTCGAAACGCCGAGGCGCGCGACCATCGGCAATTCCGAAATCCGTTCTCCCGGCTGAAAATCTCCGCGAAAGAGCATCTCCCGGAGACTCAATATGGCTCGCCCGGTTTGACTAACAAACTCGGGGGCGTTTGCTTCGATCTTTGCTGGAGATGAACTCACTTATTGGCCTCTCAATCTCATTGTATACAAACGCATGATCGGGGCTCGAAGTTCAGCCGTCAAGCCATTTATTTTCTTGGGCTTGAATGATCAGCACGGCGCACCGAATGAGCCCGCTTAGGATTTAGGCGGTACACAGAGCGCCGGGGTTACTCACTCGGCGACGATTCCGGCTGCGAAAGGATTACCTGGACGTCAAATCGTGCCGGCGCGGGCGAGCACATACGGCCCTTCCGGTATCACCGCAACGCGGCTTGCGGGGGCGAGGCCTTCGAAGAATTTGAGAATCGCATCGCATGGGTCGCGGAATCCGGGACCCCATAAGGCCCTCATGTAGGGTTCCGGCAATCCGGGAACGCAGTACGACACTTCCACTTTCCGTGTAGCCAGAGCAAGTTTTTCGAGCTGCCATTGGTCGATGGTCACCGCTGCCCCCTCCAGCGCATTCAGGAAATCCCGGTCTGACCGATGTTCCGTCATCATCTGGCGAAACTCCGCAGCGCCCGCGCCTTCCGCGCACTCGCCGAACAGCAGGATGCGTCCGCCCGGTTTGACGATCTGTTCCGCGGCCGTGATGCCCTTGACGCACTGATAAAACGTGAGGTCGAGCGGGAAGCCGGCTCCCGTAGTGATGGCCGCGTCGAAAGGCTCGCCGACATGTTGGAGGATCGAAGAGGCCACCCAATCCATCCCCTTGCGATGCGCCTCCTCCGGCTCGCCCGCGAACACGGCGCAGATGCCCCGATCCTTGTTGAGAGAGACATCGAGGATGAAATCCTGGCGGGCCATCCTGGCGATTTCCAGAAGCTCCGCGTGCAGCGGATTGCCGTCGACGTTGCCCTCATGCGATCGGGGATGCCGCATGAAGCGCGAACTGTGCAGCTCTTTGATAGTTGCCTCGCCAGCGAGTCCGGGCGCGACCAATTTTCGGCCGCCCGAAAAACCGAGCATCAGATGCGGCTCGATGAAGCCGAGCGTCAGGTGCAAGTCCGCGCTCAGGAAGCGCTCGTCGATCCAAACCGGAGTTCCGCTTCGGGTGGTTCCCAGCCGGCGATGCTGGGACTGGTTGCGGGCGTCGTGATTCAGCACCTTATAGCCAGCGGCGATCTCCTCGCCGACTATGTGGCGGATTTCGCCGTCGGTCGCGGCGCGGTGCAAGCCGGTCGCGATCAGGATGCGGATGTTTTCGCGCGGCACGCCGGAGGCTTCCAATCGGCGCAGGAGCTGGGGCAGAGTCACTTGATTTGGCGCGGGCCGGGTGATATCGCAGACCGAAATCGCGGCGGAGTGCTTGCCGGTCGCGAGCTTCTTCAACGGCGGGCCGGCCGCCGGCGCATCGAGAGCCGCTTCGATCGCTGCGACGGGGTCGGCAAGCGCGGTCAGCGGCGGCGACTCCAAGACTTTGTACTCGTACCCGCCGGGCAAATTCACCGCGAGGCCGTCGCGGCCGAATGAGAGTCGTACCTGCATCGCGTCTTCTATTATCTGCGACGGGCAGGCACGCGGTTGCCCTTAAATGACAGCGTGAAGAAGAAAGCCCCAAGTCTCGGTCCTTAGCGGTTTTTTACGAGCAAGCTCCTGACGGCGGATATGTTGCATCTGCGCCGAGGCTGCCGGGTTGTCATACGCAGGGCGAGACGCTCGAAAGGGCTGAGAGCAATGCTCGGGAGGCCATTGCACACTATCTTGAGAGCTTGGCAGCTCACGGGGAACCGATCCCCGACGATCCTTCCAGGGACGAATTACGATTCCCGCTTGATTGATGGCGAAGCTCCCATCGCTCACCGCACGGAAGGTTATCCTTGCGCTCAAGCGGGCGGGTTTCGTTGAGGACCGTCAGCCAGGCAGCCATGTCATAATTGATTCACCCCAAGCTCAGGGTTCGCCCTGTGGTACCGGAGCATTCTGGCCGAACGCTTAAAGAGCCGTTGCTGCGCGCGGTTATTCGGGATGCGAATTTGCCGGTAGAAGACTTCATCAAGCTGCTTTAGAGAGCAGCCAGTCTGAGACTTCTTACTTCCCCGGCTCCATTTTCAGCACCGCCCCGAAGGTCTCATCGGTTAGCAAGTAAACATAGCCGTCCGCGCCGACGCGGAGGTCGCGGAAGCGCTGCTTCAGATCGGTCAGCATCCGCTCTTGCCTGGTGGGATTTCCCTTATCGTCGAAGGTCGCGCGCAGCACGGAGCGAGTCATGGTTGCCATCAGAAGGTTGCCCTTCCATTGCGGAAACTTGTCGCCGTAGTAAAACGCGAGATTGCCGGGGTTGATCGAGGGCTCCCAATGCAGCACCGGCTCCTCCATGCCTTCGTGGGTTTTCTCGCTAGGAGCCTTGTTGTAATGCTCGCCGTGAGTCACCAGGATCCAGCCGTAGTTCGCGCCCTTCTTGATCAGATTCACCTCGTCGCCGCCCATCGGACCGAATTCGGATTCCCAAATTTCACCGGTCACCGGATGAACCGCGAGGCCCAGCGGATTGCGGTTGCCGATGGTCCAGATCTCCGGCCGGTATCCGGGCTTGCCGACGAACGGATTGTCCGGAGGAATGCTTCCGTCGTCGCGAACGCGCAAAATCTTGCCCAAGTCCGTTGCGGGGTCTTGAGCGAGTTCCCCGTAGTTGCGGTCGCCATCGGTGATGTAAAGATAACCGGCTTTGTCGAAAACGATGCGCGAGCCGTGGCTGTTGCCGTCGGCGGGACCTTGCCCGCAGCATCCCTTGGGCGCGCCGTTGCCGCCGAACCAAGCCTCGGTAACGATGACATCCTTCACGTCGGTCAGCTTTGTTCCCCCGTCGTAGCGCGCCCGCGCGACGGCGGTGGTCGCGTGCGCCGGATTTTCGGGAGGGCCCGGCTTCACATAGGTGAAATAGATCAGGTGATTCTGCGCGAAGTTCGGGTGCAGCGCGATGTCCAGCAATCCGCCCAGGCTGCGGGCGCGAAGCTCCGGAAGCGGTCCGAGCGGCGTGGGATCGAGAACGCCGCTATGAACCAGGCGCAATCTGCCCGCGCGTTCGGTCACCAGCATGTCGCCATTCGGGAGAATCGCCAATCCCCAGGGATGGTCGAGGCCCTTGGTTACGACGCTGACGTGAACGTTCTCGACATCGGTCTTAAAGTCCCACGGACCTTCGCCGAGCGTGTCGGTCGCCGGAGCGCGGCCCTTTCCCTTGGCTTGTCCCCGGCCCGCGCCCGGAGCTCCCGGCTGGCCGGCCGGCGGAGCGCCATCTTTCACGCTATCCTTGGCGTCCTGCGCCTGGAGCGCGATGCCTGAGCTGTGAACGGTCAAAGCAGCCAGGACTGCCAGCGCCGAGGTCGATATAGCGGCGAAGACAGGCTTCGCGGCGAACTTTTTCATTGGAACGGAATCCCCTCGCGCTATATGCTATCAGTCTGCTTGCGGTTTTTCAGCCGAGTCGACGACGAACTGCGGCACCGGAACTTTTTGCGGTTCCAGTTTTAGTCCGAGCTGCTCCTGTAGAGCCGTTGTCAGCACCGGCCCGTTGGTCTCATCCCAAGACAAGGCGAAATCGTACTCTCCGGTCAATCCAGTCTGGTCGACCACCGGCCCTGGACCGATATTCGAAAGCACATTCGCAAGGACGCGCATCGAGTATCCTCTGACCGTCATATCGACGGGCACACCCTGGGCGCAACATTTTCGGCTCGCTCCAAAAGTCGCTACCGATTCGTCCCCTTTGGTGGGTTGAAGCTTCGGGCCGTTTTTGCCCACAACCAGCCTGAACCCCGGCCGCTCCGTGGTCTCCCAGTGAAACTTCAACTTGAACCTGTCCACCAGCAGGTTTTGGAGCATCTGCTGGAGCTGCGCGTCCGTGGTTTTACTCGGATCTTCCGCCTTTGCCTCGATCGTATACCGGTCGGAGCCGGACATAATCCAGTCCGGTGCGCCCTTGATCGAGGCGACCGAAGGCAAATCGTACGCAATGTAAATCAGATGGCTCAACCTGCCGTTCGCGATCACGCAACGCCCGATGGGGAGCGCAGGAGGCACGCCGGTGGTGCCATACTTCGAATCGATTCCGTGGCAACCTCCGGTTACGCCGGTTTGCCCGTCGCCGCGTTTTATCGAGGCTACTTCAAACATCAGAGGCTGCTCCGCGGCCGCGAGCGCTGCTGCCAGCACGATCAGCGACAGGGGTTTCATCGGCGGCCTCCCTCCTTCAAACCTACTTGTGCGTTGGATCGATCCAGCGCACGTCAGACGTTTCCTCCGGACTCGGAATGTCCAGGTTTACCACAACCGGATCCTGCCCGCTACGAACGATCACGGCCTCCACCGGCTCATCGGGGCGGGCGTTGATCTCCTGGTGGGGGACATACGGCGGAACGTAAATGAAATCGCCCGGACCGGCTTCGTCGACGAATTCGAGTTTCTCGCCCCAACGCATGCGAGCCCGGCCCCGGACGATGTACAGCACCGTTTCGACTTCGCCGTGATGATGCGCGCCGGTTTTGGCATTCGGCTCAACCACGACGGTGCCGGCCCAAAGTTTGCTGGCTCCGGTTCGCGCTTGGGTGATCGCGGCGGCGCGGCTCATCCCCGGCGTCTGCGGCGTATTCGGGTCAAGCTCGCTACCCTTGACGATGCGTACGCCATGCCGCGACCAGTCAGTGCCCGCGCCGGCGCTCATACTCGCCGCTTCATCCACGCCAACCCAGAGCCGCCAATTGCGATTCCAGATAGGCCAGACCGTCGCTTAGCGTCTTACGGTAGCGTTCCTCGCGGCAGTTTTCGAGATCGCGCAAAACGCGCGTCCGATGCAGTAGCAAACTGTCTAACTTGCGAGCGGCCTCCGCTTGTGCCGGCGTCATCTCCATGTGCGACCCTCCCCGGCGCGTTTCCGCCGCTTCCAACTGTGCTTCTACCGCCTTGCTTTCCCAACCCCGGGCCATGGGTTGATTATACGTCCGCCCGGCTCCCGCCGGGGTTTATGGATGACTGCCATCCGGCGACTTGGTTTCGAGCAGCGACTTGAGCTGCCGGTAAGCTCGCTCCTCATAAGCAGTTTTAATGCGTTCAAGCGCCTGTAACCGGGCGTCATTTGCGTCCCCCGCCCGAAACGGCTGCCTTTTCAGACACCGCCCGAGGAGAACGGTGGCTACGGAGTCGTCCGGATTGCGTTCCAGATCCGCGCGAAAGCTTTCGGCGGCTGCGGCGAACTCGCCGGTTCTCCATAACGCGTAGCCAAGATTGAAATGGTAGTCCGGGTCGCTCGAATCGGCTTGGAGAGCCTTGCGAAAGTCATCGGCGGCTTGCGGCAGGTTGCGCCGGCTCTCGGCGGCAGCCAGGTTGTTGTAGACCTGGCTCAGCGGAACGGCAACGACGATAGATTGCCAGGCGCGCTGGGCGCCGGCGAAATCGCCGGCCTCGAACAGCGCCAGTCCTTGGAGAAAGGCGGCGTGGTGATACTCGACGTCTTCCGGCCCGATTTTCTGGAGCCACGTGGCGGAATCGCGATATTCCTTGCGCTGGTAATGAATTACTCCGAGTTCGAACGCGGGATGAGCGAAACGGGCGTCAAGGTGCGCTGCTTGGAGAAAAAATTTCTCCCGCTGCTGCACATCGGCCGACATAAGGCCGCGAATGTAGTTTTCCTCCGCATCGAGGCGGACGGCGGGAACGATCGACTTGAATTCGGCCTCGGGCGGCGCAAGGCTGGGAGCGATCACGGAGAGGGCTCGCCAGGCAACATGCGCCTCAATGGCGGTCAGATCCTCGATTGCGCCGCTCTCAGAAAATACCGCGCTTTCGCGCAGGCGTTTGCGATCCAGTACCCGGGCGGAGATCGTCAGCGATCCGCGCGATTCTCCCGGCACGGGCGCTTCCGCCGGGTGGAGGACAAACTCGCCGTAAATAATTTGCTCGGCATCGAGCGCCTCTCCGATTTTCATGACCGACGCTTGCGTGAGGATGGAATGAGGGCTGAGGCGTAGCCGCTGGTACGCTTCCTGCAAATCGTCGCGGCCGAAGGTGACCAGCCCGCGGAGATCCAAAGCGTCGCGCAAAGTCTCTGACACGCTCACGCCTAGCCAGTCAGCATTCGAGGCGGCTGCGGAAACTTGCTTCCGCGATCCGTTACGGAAGGGGAGTATGGCGCAACTATCTACCGGTTCACCCGATGCCGCCGGCTCGAGCGACGCGACGCCACAGAAGGTAAGCGCCAAAGCGGAGGGCAGCAGGAGCGGGATTCGGCGCATTGCTTCGAACCAGTCTATCGCGAGATCGAGTCTATCGCGACGCCAGCTCTACAGCTTCGCGAACGATGGCGGGATCCTCGCCGAAGCCGCTCAACCAAACGATTTCGGGCTCCCGTCGAAACCACGTCCATTGCCGCTTGGCATATTGGCGGGTCTCGATCTGGGTGGACAAGATGGCCTGTTCAAGCGTTAATTCGCCATGAGTATACTGAAGAGCTTGTTTGTAACCGAGGGATTCAAACGGCTTTTCCGCGCCTGTCGCGCCTCGCGCAAGCAGGCTTCGCACTTCTTCGATCAGTCCTTCCGCGAACATCTGCTCCACGCGAGCGTTCAACCGGGCGAACAGTTTCTCCCGGTCGGGATTCAGTCCGATCTTGACAATCGAATAACCGGTCAGTTCCTTCGCCGTTTCGGAAGCGGGGAGGCGGGTTCCGGTGAGCAGACGGATCTCGAGCGCGCGGATAGTCTTGTGAACGTCGCGAGGATGAATCCGGCCGGCGGAGCCCGGATCAAGACGAGTCAGCAGCCGATGCAAGGAGCCTGGGCGCCGCCGCTCGCGATTTTGCAATCGAGTACGCAGCGCCTCATCGCGAGCGGGGAGCTCGGGAAGGCCGCGAAGCAGCGCCCGCAGGTAGAATCCCGAGCCGCCGACCGCTACCGGAATCCGGCCTCGGGACGAGATTTCATAAAGGACCGGGCGCGCCAGGCGGGCGTAGTCTCCCGCGGAGCAGCCGTTAGAGTCGTAACCCGCGGCTGCGTCCAGCACGTCGAAAAGGTGGTGGGGAATGCCTCGGCGCTGCGCCACGGGTGTCTTTGCCGTGCCGACGTCGAGGCCGCCGTACAGTTGGAGAGAGTCGAAGTTGACGATTTCACCGCCGAGCGTGGCCGCCAGGTCGAGAGCGAGCGCGCTTTTGCCGCTGCCAGTCGGTCCGGCGACAACCAGCAAGCGAGGGTTCACTCTCGCTATGCTACCGTGCCGCCCGGACTCCAAGCGGTTTGGAAGCCGATATACTGAAAGAGGGGATTTGTAAGCCGGCAGATGCCGGGGAAGCGAGAAAAGCGAATGCAAAAGGCAGTGCTTGTGTTATTCGCCGCGGGATTCGCGGCGTGGGGACAGAACAATACGACGCCTGCCTCGCCGGGAAACGACGCCGGCACCAGTAACGCTTCGGCGTATTATCACTACGCCCTGGCGCATATGTATGCGGAAGCCGCGGGGGAACCCGGCGGCCGCGAGTATATCGACAAGGCTGTCTCGGAGTACAAAGCCGCGCTGAAAGCCGATCCCAATTCGAGCGCCATCAGCGATGAGCTGGCCGACTTCTATATTCAAGCCGGGTTGCTAGCCGACGCCGAGAGCGACGCGCAGGCGACGCTCAAGCAGAATCCGAAAGATCTCGCGGCGCTGCGGCTGCTTGCGCGCATCTACATGAGCCAGATCGGCGGCCAGCAGAACCGGATCAATCAGGACATGCTGATGAAGTCGATCGAGCAGTTCAAGAAGATTACCGAGATCGCGCCGCAGGACGTGGGATCTTGGGTCATGCTGGGAAACTTGGAGCGCGCTTCCCAAGATTTCGCGGAAGCGGAGAAAGCATTCAAGAAGGCGCTGGACGTCGACGCCGACAATGAGGACGCCTTGACCGGGCTTTCCTTGGTATATCTCGACTTGGGCAACAGCCAGGCCGCGGCGGACATGCTGCGGATGCTCAAGAACCCATCGGCGCGGACGCTTCAGCGGCTTGCGGAAGCGTATGAAGAGATGAAGGAGTTCGGGCTGGCGGCGGATTCGTTGAAGAAGTCGCTGGCGCTCAATCCACCGGACGCTGCCGGCGTGAAAAAAGCGCTGGCGCAGGATCTGATTTCGGCGCAGCGTTATGACGAAGCGCTGGGTGTTTATCAGGAG
>JASHRP010000456.1 GCA_030037375.1 Bryobacteraceae bacterium
GACAATGCCGCGATGATCGCCGCCGCCGCGTTCCCGAAACTTGCGCGCGGGGAGTTCGCGAATGCGACGCTCAAAGCGCAGGCGAATCTCCCGCTCGCATGACGAAACATAGCTGGCAAGACGCGGCTGGGTGGCCTGCTGACGAAGGTCGAAAACATTATGGCGCGCTTGCCAGAAGTCACGTTGGACGATCTGCCCGGAGATTCGAAGACACTGATTACCGCGCACCTGTTGGTGGTAGGCACGGGCAGAAAGTGTGCCCGCGGAGCGACCAAGGGTGTCACGGGCGGGTGATCGCCTCTGATTGCACGCATGCGCAGGCCAGCGCCCGAGCTTCAAGGAGTGTCGCAGCCCAGGGAGAAACGGATCGCCGCGCAAATCTCGCGCATTCTCCTGGAACCGAGTTGAGCGGCTCTTTTAGCTAATTGTTCTTGAGGGACAGTTCCCGAGTTATGCAGATTGACAGCGCCCGCTATATTCTTGCCTCGATAAGGGCCGCGAATAGACGTTAATTCGCGTTCATTCGCGGCCTCGACGGTCTTACTTCCCGGCGTTGAACCGCTTCTCCACCTCTTGCCAGTTCACTACGTTCCACCACGCGCCGATATACTCCGGCCGGCGGTTTTGATACTTCAAGTAATAGGCGTGCTCCCACACGTCGAGGCCCATCACTGGAAACGTGGCTTCCATGATCGGGCAGTCCTGATTCGGGGTGGAGACGATCTGGATGCTCGAATGAGTCTTTACCAGCCATGCCCAGCCCGAGCCAAACCGCCCTGCTGCGGCCGCGTTGAATTTCTCTTTGAACGCTTCGAAGCTGCCGAACGTGCCGTTGATCGCCGACGCCACATTCCCCACCGGCGCGCCGCCTGCGTTCGGAGCCATGATCCGCCAGAACATCGAATGATTCCAGTGCCCGCCTCCGTTGTTCCGCACGGCCGTGCGAATCGACTCCGGCACGATCGCGCAGTTGTTCGCCAGCAGTTCCTCCAAGCTCTTGTTCGCCAGATCCGGCGCGGATTCCAGAGCCTTGTTCAAATTCGTCACGTAGGCGTTGTGGTGCTTGCCGTGATGAATCTCCATGGTCATCTTGTCGATATGCGGCTCCAAAACGTCGGGAGCATAGGGCAATGCAGGTAAAGTAAATGCCATCGTGTTCTCCTTGTCTTCCTATGATGCCGTAGCCCGCTCATATGCTTCAGCGAGCCTGAACATTTCCGCTTCGTGAAAGTGGCGCGTGAAAATCTGCAATCCCACCGGCAGCCCTTCGCGAGTTTTTCCGCAGGGCACGCTCATGCACGGAATGCCAGCCAAATCACCGGTAATCGTGTAAATGTCGGAAAGATACATCGCGACCGGATCGTCGACCAATTCGCCGATCTTGAACGCCGGAAACGGCGAGACCGGGCCGACGACCGCGTCCACCTGCTCCAATGCGCGCGCATAATCGCGAGCCACCAGAGCTCGCACGCGCTGGGCTTTCAGATAATATGCGTCGTAATAGCCTGTGCTGAGAACGTACGTCCCCAGCATGATGCGACGCTTGCACTCCGCGCCGAAGCCTTCCCCGCGCGTCATCCGGTACATCTCCGAAAGTGTGCCCGCCGAGGACGCTCGTGCCGTGTAGCGGATTCCGTCAAAGCGCGCCAGATTGGAGCTCGCTTCAGCCGTCGCGATCACGTAATAACACGCCACGGCATATTGCGTGTGAGGCAAGTCCACGTCGAGCACTTCGCATCCTAGTTTCTTCAGCTCCTCCACCGCGCGCATAATCAGGTCGCCGGTTTCGCTCGAAAGCCCCTCGAAAAACTGCTTCGGCAGCCCCAGCTTCTTTCCGCGCACGTTGCCATCGAGCGCGGCGACGTAATCCGGCACGGGTGCAAACGCGGAGGTCGAATCCATTTCGTCACGGCCGGCGATCACTTGGAGCAACCGCGCGGAGTCGCGGACGGTTCGCGCAAAAGGCCCGATGTGATCGAGCGAGCTGGCGAACGCGGTCAAACCGTAGCGCGATACGCGGCCGTAGGTCGGCGTGACCCCAGCCACGCCGCAAAACGACGCAGGCTGGCGAATCGAGCCTCCGGTATCCGAACCGAGAGAGAGCACTGCGGTTCCCTGGGCTACCACGGCAGCCGACCCTCCGCTCGATCCGCCTGGCACTCGATCGAGCGCGACAGGATTTCGCACCGGTCCGAACGCGGAATTCTCGTTCGACGATCCCATCGCGAACTCGTCACAGTTGGTTTTGCCAACGATCACGCCACCGGCTCGTTCCAGTCGAATGACCGCCGTCGCATCATAGGGAGGAACATAATTGGCGAGCAATCGCGAGCCGCAAGTTGTCCGCAAGCCGCGCGTGACGATCACGTCCTTCACACCGATCGGCACGCCCGCAAGAGCGCCAGGATCTTCACCCGCCGCGATTTTCGCGTCCACGGCTTTCGCCGCCGATAAAGCCCGCTCCGGCGCGAGCGTCAGGTACGCGTTCGTCTTCGGATTCTCGGCTTCCGCAAACGCGAGAGCCTCGCGCGCCAGTTCCTCCGAGCTGAATTTCTTCGCGAGCAGCCCCGCGCGAATCGAATCGATCGTGTAACCGGCCAGACTCAACGTTCGATCACCTTAGGAACCTTGAAGTAACCGGCTCCGGCTACCGGTGCGTTGGCAACCGCGTCATGATTGCTGAGACACGGGCGTTCGCGATCCTCGCGCAACGTGGCCGTGTCCTCGGCGTCAAAGAGCACCTGCGCCATGGGTTCGGTGGCTGAAGTGTCGATCTCGTTCAGTTTGTCGACGTGCGCCAGAACCCCGCTTAGATCCTTGGCCAGCCGCGCGATCTCGTCTTCGCTCAAGGCGAGATTCGCCAGCTCCGCAACCTTCCGCACTTCTTCTTCAGTGATCATCGGCGGCTTCCTTGGGACCGTTTGTACAACAGCGATAGCACCGGATCTTGAATCCCTTCGACGAGCGAAGGGCTGCGGCGCAAGGCCGTAGCCTTTTGTGCCGGACGGCGCGCGGGCGTGGGCCGAAAGTCGAGTGCGGTAACAGCGTCCGTACCAAGCTCGCGGGCAAGATTGCTCAGCAGGATTTTGCTCAACATAGAAAGCTGGCGCTGCCACACTGCGTCCCCGACCACAACAATCAGCGTGCTTCGCACCAGCGCCGTGGCGCGCGTATGTTTGGCGATCTTTTTTCCCGCCGCTACCGG
>JASHRP010000457.1 GCA_030037375.1 Bryobacteraceae bacterium
TCGGTGACGGGATAGACCAGAATGGACCGACGGTCTCGGCAAGCTATGACCGACCTCTGTCTGGAGTTGCGTGCCCGTAAGTCAGCGTCCCGGCGTGTTGGCGATTCGTGATGTGGTGGCGGCTGGAGACAGCCTGACCCCGCTGGAGAGTCTACTAAACCGATCGCACCCGGGCCGACGAATCGTTTAAGATAACCGCGCCCACCAAGCCTTGAGCCGGCTCTAAGCCGGGAGCGCTTCAGGCGGCTTGAGCCGTAATGCGACTTTCAGTCGCCAAAGGATTCTACCGGCTTTCAGTCGGTAGTTATCAAGGTACCTGCTAAGAGCGGGGACGAAGGCTCAGCGCAATGCACAGATTACAGGACAATGCCGGCAACCGTAGCGGAAAAAAGACCCGGCGCTCGGTAACAAAGCAGGCCGCCAACTCCTCCTCGATCTCAGCCGGTGAGTTGATGTGCTCACGCTCAATAAACCACCGGTAGGGCTGCTTGTAGCGTCTTTCAAAGATCCTCTGCGCGGAGACGCGGCGGCAGAGCGTGTAGGCCAAACCACCCTCGCACGGTATTACGACCTGAAAGACCCCCCGGTCCTTGTTGCAGAGCCGGTGCATCTCTTGTACCGCCGCAGGCAGATCAGGAAGATGCTCTAGTACGTGCACCGCAATGATGCGGTCGAAGTGGCCGTCGACAAAGTCGAGATGCCGCTGGCAGTCTCCGATTACCGTTTCAATGCGTGGAAAACGCCGCTGGATCTCAGCGGCCATGTTTTCCCGTATTTCCAGCGCGACGTACCCGGCCTCTTGCTGTGGGCTCAGTTTCTCATATTCCAAATGCTCTCCAAGCCCGGCCCCGACCTCAAGAGTCCTGGCGAACGCGGCTGGCGCATTCTTGACCACCCATCCGTGATTGAACTTCTCTATCGCTGAGTATTGGGGCAGCTTCTGGTGCCAAAGCTTCACAAAGTCGTCGCTGACGGCTTTTTGACTTTCGGTCAGGGGTGGTACGCGCTTCGGCCATTTACTCGCTGCTCCTACATTCATTTGTTAGCGTAGTATACCATCAGCAATTGACGCCAAACTCTCGCACCAGTGCGACTTGACTTGAGTGGCAGCCCTCGCCGTGCCAGAATGAAGGTTTTCCAATCGATGCAAATCTGCGTATTCGGGCTGTGGCATCTGGGCTGCGTGACAGCCGCCTGCGCCGCCGAGCACCACGACGTTGTCGGCCTCGATCCGGCCCCCAATGTGGTTGCGGAACTCTCCAAAGGCACTCCGCCGTTGTTTGAACCCGGCCTCGGCGAGCTGGTCCAAGAGATGAGCGCTTACGGCCGGCTGCGCTTCACCGCCGACCAAGCTGAGGCCCTGAAGGACGCCGACGCTGTCTGGGTAACGTTCGACACTCCGGTCAATGAGAAAGATGAGGCGGATTACGAGTACGTTGAAGGGCAGATCGCATCCCTGTTTCCCTATTTGCGAAATGGTGCCATCGTGTTGATCTCCTCGCAGATGCCGGTGGGATCTACCGCGCGCATGGAAGCCGCGTTCCGGAAAGCTCATCCGAACCGGGATGTCTCGTTCGCATATTCTCCAGAGAACCTTCGATTGGGGAAGGCGATCCAAGTCTTCCGGAATCCCGGCAGGATCGTGGCTGGCGTCCGAAGCGAGCGGGATCGCGAGCGCCTCAGGCCGCTGCTGGAGCCGATATGCGGAAACATTCTTTGGATGTCGGTCGAATCCGCGGAAATGACCAAGCATGCCCTAAACGCTTTTCTTGCGAATTCCGTGGCGTTCATCAATGAAATCGCGGCGGTGTGCGAGGGTGTAGGAGCGGATGCCCGCGAGGTGGAGCGCGGATTGAAGTCGGATGAACGGATCGGGCCTAAAGCTTATCTTGGCGCGGGCGGTCCGTTCGCCGGGGGAACCTTGGCCCGCGACATCGCGTTTTTAACCTCGACCGCAAGCCGGTTGTCGATCCCCGCTCCGCTACTTGAGTCCGTGAGAACCAGCAACGATCTGCACAAGGGCTGGCATAGGCGTAAGCTCGAAGCGCTGCTCGGCACTGTCAAGGGGAAGACGATTTCTATTCTGGGGCTCACCTACAAACCTGGAACCGACACGCTACGCCGTTCTGCCGCAGTGGAGCTCTCGCAGTGGCTGTCGGCGAAGGGCGCTCGCGTGAGGGCATTCGATCCCGCGGTAAAACGCCTGCCGAACGAACTGACTGAACAGATCGAGCTTTGCGCGACACCTGCTGAGGCAATGGCCCAAGCGGACGCCGCCGTCGTCTCAACGGAATGGCCGGAGTTCCGTAGCATCCAAGCGCGAGACCTAATTTCCGGAATGAAAACTCCCATCGTCCTCGACGCCAATCGCTTCCTGGAGCAGTCTCTGGGGAATGCGCCTCAGATCGAATACGCCGCTGTCGGCCGGGCCCGGCGAGTGGCATGAGATTATCGAACCGCGGTATCGTCATCACTGGCGCAAACCAGGGCTTCGGCAAGGCTGTAGCGGAGTCTTGTATTCGAGAAGGCGCCCACGTCGTTATCTGCGCCCGGGATGGAGCGCTGTTGGAGCAGACGCGCAAGGAACTCACGGTGATCGCCGCTCCAGGGCAGACCGTGGCGGCCGCAGTCGCCGACGTATCGCGCGAAACCGATGTCGCCAAGGTTTTTCAACTCGCTCACAGCGTTCTTCCGCGATTGGATGGCGTTGTCAACAACGCGGGAGTCTATGGGCCCAAGGGCCTCCTTGACGAAGTTGACCTTGACGAGTGGTGGAAGGCGATTGAAATCAACCTGCTTGGAACGGTGCTGGTTTGCCGAGCAAGCCTGCCATTATTGCGTGCTCAACGTTACGGGAAGATCGTGAACCTGTCCGGCGGCGGCGCTACGGCTCCCCTGCCGAGAATCAGCGCTTATGCGGCGAGCAAGGCGGGTGTCGTCCGGCTTACCGAGACACTAGCGCTAGAAAACAAGGATTTCGGAATCGACGTCAATGC
>JASHRP010000458.1 GCA_030037375.1 Bryobacteraceae bacterium
GGAGACAGCCATCGGGCGTTAGAATATGGCATCCCTTCGTGCGTTCGAACTTGAGCTTCGAAAGTCTGGTCCGGCGATCTACCTGATCGAACGGACGCGCGAAGCAATTCAGGCTGTCGGGACCGCACGGCGTCGGGAACGTAATCACGTTCGGGACTCAGGCAATTGCATTAATCTCCAGACGAACGGAAGCGGGCAGCTTGGTCTCTTCACGCCCCACTGGGCGTGAAGAGCTGCGGCGAAGCTTCTTCGAGAGAACACGATTCCACCACATCAGCAGGGCCGTAAGGAAGAAAACTCCTGGCATCAATCCAACCGCCACCCATAGAATTCGCGTCGTAATTCCTCCGATCGTGCCGTAGTGCAGCGGCGTAAGCAGACGAATGATCTTAACCCCAAGCGGCTGTTGATCGAACCGGTCCACGCGAAGGACCTGCGCGGTTGAGGGGTCCACGTAAACCCAGTTGAGTCCGATCCGATGAGCGTCGGAGGGAAGCCGCAGTCGCAGCGTGAACACGTCGCCCTTGCTTGCCGGGAAAATGATCATGCTGGGCACCGAGCCAGGCAGCGCGAGTAGGCCGTTATCCTGAATCTCATCGAGAGACCGGCGCGCCGCGCCGGGCTGGGTCGCTTTGGGCGGAGCAATTTCTGCGGGTCCGCCGGTCAGCGCAGCCACGGTTGAAGCATAGGCGGGTTCGTAAGCGTAGTATGCGCCGCTGAGAGAAAGCAGCAGCAGGGGCAGATAGAAACAGAAGCCGCCCAGGTTATGAAGATCCCAGACCTGGCGTTTCCAACTCGCCTTGGTCCGGTACTCGAAACCTAGCTTCCAGTAGCGGCGGCCGCGCCACCAGAGAAGCAGTCCAGTAGTCGATGCGGCTATCAGTGTGAAGGCGAACCAGGCATTGGCCCTCAGACCGGAGTTTCCTCCCTGCAAATCGGAGTGGAGGTCGTAGACCCACTGGAGCGCGCTGTGGTTGTAATTGACGCTTCCAAGGACGGTACCGCGGTATTGATCGATAAAGCTGTGAATGCGATCGCCATTGGCGGCGACGCTGCGAAAATTCAATCCCCAATCCGGCGTGAAATCGTAATAAATACTGTGCATGCGGTCCGTGGGGCGCTCGCGCTGAAACCGCCCGACCAGCGTTTCGACGGAAAGCTGCTGGGCCATCGGCTCAACCCTGGTCCAACCGGGCACTTCGAGCCTCCGCAATTCGGGAACGAATACAATCGCGCTTCCGGTCAGGCCCACGACGGTCCAGAGGATCCCGGCGAGAAGACCCGCGTAGAAGTGAATCTGGAAGAGCCAGCGCCGCACGGCCGTCTTGCGGGGGTCCTGCCAGAATCGGAGCAACATACCTAAGCTCATTGTCCAACAGCCAGGATTAGAACTCCACGCCACTAGAGTCAGCAGCTTCAGCTTTGAACCGCGACACTCCGGGTCGCGAATGAGATACGTCGGGCGTTCCACATCGGAATTGGGTCAAACCGCTCAGTTCCAAGCTGGCGCACCCAATTGGGATTGCGCATGTCGGCTGTCTGCCGGGTGTTCTTCTAGAATGTGGGGATTAGTGGCAGGCAAGTCTGGCCCGGAAAATGCACTCAAGGTGAGACACGAGATAGTGACGCTAGTGGAAACCACTGGCAGAAAGAGAGACTAACCGCATGAAGTTGTCAGAGTCGGATTTTGCCGAATTGGCGCGGTCGCATAAGACTGGCGAAGATCACTTGAAGCTTGCCGCAGGCTTGGCGGCGCACGCCCTCAAACACGAAAAGGACGCGAAGCTGTATGAAGAATTGGCAGGACCGTACGAACAGACGCACCCCCTACTCGCGGGAGAGGCCCGTCACTACGCGGCGCATTCAAGCGAGGCCGCGGAGGCCCTGCGAAATCTGGCGAAGATCCATGAGGAGCTTGCCAAAGGACACTCGCACGCGGCACACGCGAAATAGACGGAACTCAGTGCGGGAAGGCCAAGATTGGAGCCGGGCGGAACTCCGGCTCCTGGTCCGGACTCCGGATCGGGGATCTTTGCAAGCTTACTCTCTTCTACTGCCGCCGGCCAGATCCGACACGACGCCTTTGAAGACTTCTCCGATATCCTTTGCTGCGTCGGTCAGCGGCTTCGGAATCCAGCCCCGCCGCCGCTGTGTTCCACTCGGCAGGTCCTGTTGAAGATCAGTTCGGCTCATTCGCTCCTCGATCTGTTCTCTGAAAGTTCGGAACGGTACGCCTAGCTTGATTGGTTCCTCTTGCGCCGTGAGCCGGCATGCGAAAACGATATATTCGGGATTGTCCGACCTGAGCTGTTCCTCCGCCGCCGAAAATGCTTCGACCAGCTTCGAGAGAACAAAGGTCCCGGTACCCAGGGATTCCTGCAGGTAAGAGGCGACCTTCGCCAGCATGAGGGCATTCGCGTCGAAGAAATACGTCCCTTCTGATTGAGGCGGCCTTATGACGCCGTACTGAATGAGGTTCTCTAGCTTTTTGTGGTCTATCCGTAGGACCGAGCTGGCCTGCTTTAGCTTTAGCCCCTGTCTCGTCATATCTCATCCAAGTATTAGACGGCCGTTGGATGACTGTCAACAGAGTCGGCCACACTGGAGGCGACGCAGTGTTGGCGATCGATTTTCTGATAACCCATCTAATCTAACTGGGTTCTCGTACAAGACTAAGCAGGAAGACGCCGGTCGCCGCCAACACGATCAGAGGACCGCTGGCCCGATGTAGCCATTGCCCCGCCCACGTGCCGGTTACCGTCGCGAGTACAGCGATACCGGCAGCTATACAGAGCATTCCCGTGAGATTACGCGCCAGTCCCTTTGCGGTGGCTGCGGGTACGATAATCAGTGCCCCCATCAACAGCACCCCCAGGTAGCGCAGCCCTAGCGCAATCGTAAGCGCGAACGCTTCAAGATACAGCAGATTCAGGCGCCTAACGTTGATCCCGGCCGTACGTGCGACTTCCGGGGAGACAAGCATCACGATCAGGCTATTCCGTTGTGCGACGATGAAGACGATCACGGCGACGGAGCCGACGAGGCCGAAGATCAACTCCGATGTGCTGAGCGCGCCATTGGTGCCGAACAGCGCCTCGATCAAATCCTCGCCGGAGGTGGTCATGCTTCCGATAGCTAGCGCCGCCGAAAAGACGATACCGATCATCGTTTCGGTGGTGGCTCGGGTCCGTTGCTCGAGCGCCCACACCAGCAGCGCTCCAAAGAACAGCAGCGCCGCTGCTCCGAACATCGGATGGATTCCTAGCGCCAGCGCGACCCCGATGCCTGGCAGCGCAACGTGCGACAACGGGTCGGCGGCGAGCGACATTCGTCGCATTACAGCAAAACAGCCGATCAGGCCGG
>JASHRP010000459.1 GCA_030037375.1 Bryobacteraceae bacterium
GACGCCGGAAGCGGTAGTGGTGCGAGTCAGCGGGTCGTAGATCTCGTTCGCGTAAACCGGGCGTCCCATGGCGTCGGTGGTAATCGCCGTGGATGGAACACCCAGGCCGGTGTTGAATCCAGTTCCGCCGTTGGGTGAGATCGCCGAGAAATTGCCCGCCTGATACATCGCGTTGGGCAGCGTGTCGGTAAACGTCAGAGCCTGGTTCTCAATGAAATACTCGTACGAGAAGAAAAAGAAGCTCTTGTTCTTGCCGTTGTAGACCTTGGGAATCCAAATCGGACCGCCGAAGGTGCCGCCATAATCGTTACGCCGGCTGCGCGGCCGGAACTTGCCTCCGCTCGGATCGGCCGGTGTTCCCGAATTGTACGAAAAGGGATCGCCAGCGTTTAGAGCTTCGTTTTCGAAGTACTCATAGGCGCTGCCATGAAACTGGTTGGTGCCCGATTTCATAGTGATGTTAAACAGTCCCCCGCCGGCCTGGCCGAATTCCGGCGCGTAGTTGCTGGTCTGCACCGCCATCTCCTGGACGGCGTCCGCGCTGGGCTGATTCTGCATGATCGCGTAGGCCACAGTGTGATCCGTGTTATCCAGGCCTTCGATGCGGTATGCCGCGGTGTTGGTGGGCGCGCCGTTGATAATCATGTTGTAGTTCGCGAAGTAGCTGACGCCGGGAAGGAATACGGCGGAGTTGAACGGATTGCGAATCCCGTTGCTTCCCGCGTTCGCGGTGCCGATGCCGAGCACGGGCAACTCATCCAATTGCGACAGCGTGATGTTGTGCGCGACGTCGCCGCTCTCGGTCTTGAGCAGCGTCGCTTCCGCCGTGACGGTGACGGATTCGTTGGCTGAACCGACCTCGAGATTCAGGTCCAGCGGCAGGACCTGCCCGGCGTCCACGGTGAGCCCGCCGCGCACCAGTTTCTTGAAGCCGGGAGCCGTGACGGTGATGCCGTAGGAACCCGGCGGCAGCCGTAAGACCGTGTACGCGCCGGTATCGGTGGTTGCCGTGGGATAAACGATATTCGTCTCGGCGTTTTTGACTTCGACCGGAGCATTCGCGATTGGCGCGCCGGAAGGATCCGTGACGATTCCCGAGATTGTTCCGGTTCCGGCTTGGCCGAAGGCCACGATGGAAAAAAGCACAAGACAGAGTGCAGCTTTGACGAACCTCATGTACCCCCCAGGCGGACACCTCGGGCCGCCGACCGATCACGAACGATGCTACAGCCGGTTCACCGGTATGTCAAGGGAAATTTATGCGCTTGCAACGGAGGCGGACGTTTCAGCGCGCGAGCCTCAGCGCTGGCTTGCCTCGCCCTTGGCAACCCGTGCGTTGAAGCTTTGGGATTGCCCGCGCGGAATGGATAAGGACTTCCACTCCGCGCTCCGAAAATGCTTCGCAAGAAAGACAATCTGACCGCTGTGATAGGCGTAGTGCGCGAGCTGGCGGCCGATGGCCTGCATCACCGAATGCGCCTCGCCGCGGATGGTGACGGTGCGGTTTAGATCGGCGTCCGATAGCGGATCGAGCGCGTCGAACACGCATTTCCATCCGCGGTTCCAGTAGCTCATGAGAGCTTCGCGGGTTTGCGGCGGGTTCTGGAATTCGGATTCGCGGTCGCGGGTGGGTTTTTCGCCGTCGCTGGTAAGGAAATCGCTCCAGCGGGATAGCATGTTGCCCGCCATGTGCTTGGCGATGACGGCGATCGAATTCATCTCCGGATCGAGAACCGCGAACAACTGCTCGTCGGAGACCTGCTCCATCGCGCGTTCCGAGAGGGTCCGGTAATAGCGGAAGAGCGAGAGCGAATCTTCGAGGTAAGAGGTAGTGAAGCGGAGCGCCACCCCTCTATTCTTACACCGCGGCTAGTGGCTTGATCCGAGCTCTTTCACAATGCTGGTGACAAATCCCTTGGCGTCGCCGAAGAGCATCAGCGACTTATCCATGTAATACAGCTCGTTGTCGATACCCGCGAATCCGGGGCTCATGCCGCGCTTGATAATCATCACCGTGCGAGCCTTATCGGCGTCGAGAATCGGCATGCCGGCGATGGGGCTGTCTTTATCGCTTCGCGCAAGCGGATTCACCACGTCGTTCGCGCCCACTACCAACGCGACGTCGGTCATCGGAAAATCGTTGTTGATCTCGTCCATCTCCAGCAGCTTGTCGTAGGGAATGTCCGCTTCGGCGAGCAGCACGTTCATGTGTCCAGGCATGCGGCCCGCCACCGGATGAATCGCGAATCGCACGTTAACGCCGCGCCGCGATAGCAAATCGTACAGTTCTCGAATCTTGTGCTGCGCCTGCGCGACCGCCATGCCGTAACCCGGGATGATGATGACGCTGGAACTGGCGTCGAGAATTGCCGCGGCCTCCTCAGGCGTTGCGGACCGAACTGGGCGTTGCACCGCCGCGCCGCCGCCCGTGGATGCGGTTACTTGGCCAAACGCGCCAAACAGCACGTTCGTGAAAGACCGGTTCATCGCCTTGCACATTATGATCGAGAGCAGCAAGCCGGCGGTACCATTGAGCGCGCCGGCGATGATCAGCAGCCGGTTGTCGAGCACGAATCCCATGGCGGCCGCGGCCACGCCCGCTGACGAATTGAGCAATGCGATGACGGTCGGCATATCCGCGCCCCCGATCGGCGTCACCAGCATGATGCCGAACAGCAACGAAAAGCCGATGAACGTCGGGAACATCCAGGGGTCGCTCCAGCCCGCGGTCATCACGATGCCGAGCACTACTGCGCCTCCCAGCACGATGAAGCTGACCACGTTCTGGCCTTTGTAAGTCAGCGGGCGCGTCGGCAGAATCTCCTGCAATTTCCCGAACGCGATGACGCTCGCGGTGGTGGTGAGGTATCCCAGCAGGGTCTCGGCCGAAAGAGCGCCCATGGCGAAGCCGTGCGGCGATTGCTTGTAATACTCGGCCGTGCCGATCAGAGCGGAGGCGCATGCGCCGAAAGCGTGCGATAGCGCGGTCAACTGCGGCACTGCGGTCATCGGCATCAGGTATGCCAGAGGGGCGCCGATGGCGGAGCCGATCGCCAATCCGATCAGCACCCATTGATACTCGACCACTTCGGCGCGCAGCAGCGTGCCGATCACTGCCAGCAGCATTCCGATCTCGCCGATGATGACGCCGCGCCGCGCGGTCGACGGATGGTTCATCCATTTGATGGCGAGAACAAAGCCGCCCGCGGCAAGCAGGTAAATGAGCGGGAGAATGCTGTCCATTTACTTGTGCTCCGATTCGCCCGGCTCGCGTTTGCGGAACATTTTCAGCATGCGGTCGGTGATGAGATAACCGCTGACCACGTTGATGGTTGCCGCGATCACGGCGACGAAGCCCAGCACGCGGGTGAGCGTCGTGGCGTCTTTTTCGCCGGCCAGCGCGATGGCTCCGACTACCGCGATCGCGGAGATGGCATTCGACAGCGACATCAGCGGTGTATGCAGCAGCGGCGAAACTCGCTTAACAAGCTCCCAACCGAGAAATGCGGCGAGCATGAACACGTACAATCCGAACTCGTAGGAATGATTCATTTCACGTTTCCGTTGGAGATAGCGTTGGTGGGAGCGGGAAGGCCAAAGGTCTCGCAAACACGCTGATGCACGATGTTGCCCCCGAAGGTGACCAGCGTGTCGCGCACGATCTCATCCGCGGGATTGGCGGTCAGCGGCAGGAACGGCTTCAAGTGCTTGAGGAACGTGGTTACGTTGGTGCCGAACATCTGGCTGGAGTGGTACGGCGCCAGATTCGGGAAGTTGGTGGGCCCCATGACCGCCACGCCGTGGTGGTGCACCGTCTCGCCGGGCTTGGTTACTTCGCAGTTGCCGCCGCGCACCGCCGCCAGGTCGACCACGATGGAGCCGGGTGCCATGGCCT